>JAZDMK010000021.1:0-13964 GCA_043800975.1 Bacteroidota bacterium
TGCATTTCAAAAAATTCAAAATTTGCTACAACTGAGGTTCCCTTTTTTTTATCTGATAGTATGGTTGTACAAAAGCAAACCTATTCAATAATTGACACATCCAAATACGATGTTAGCGCCTTTAAAATTCCTGTTGACACAATATCGGTTTCAGGCAGATGGAAAAAAGCATGCTTATCATTTAAAGCAAAAGGTAATGAGTCGTACCTAATAATCGGAAATACTGACCCTGCTTCTAAACCAAATTTCATAATGATTAATAAAAAGACTAAAAGAAAAAACAACTACGTTTATATGTTTATAGATGATGTTTCTGTTACTAAAAGTGATTTGAAATCAGATTGCAATTGCAGAAGCGTTTTTTATTGATTTGTTTTATACAATATTTGGTGGATTATTCACGCAATGACCTACCACTGCACAATCCCGAAGGGATGACATTATAATAAAAGACAACACAAACTCAACAACATAGAATCCAGAAGGGATGACATTGTCCATCAAGAGCCTCCATGCCTCTTCTTCCTCACCAGCTTCGCAATCTCCTCCAGATCCTCAATCGAAAGCTCTGTAAAAGTTTTCTCCCAGCTAATATTTAGCGGGCTCCGGTTCCATTTATGCATCGGATGCAATGCATCCATAATGTTTCGCGAATCCGGCTTCCACTTCAGAATATCCTGCGGTGTGCACCGCAATATCAGGCATAGCTTCTCAATGTAATCCAATCGTATTACTTTAATTTGCTTCGATACCAGCCTTGTTGCGGTATGATGCGTAAAGCCATTCGTGATAAGAAAACTGTATGGCTTCTCAATGTTTCGCGCTTTAAACAAGGGCGCAAGATGTATCATAAGCATAACTGACAGTTTTTATACTGTAATAACGCTTCGCACTGCATTATTATTGTGCTGCGGGAAATAAACATTCCCTCGCGGGTACGTGTAATTTTAATCCGGGTACATAACCTTTCACCGCGGCGATTTAACCTTTCTCCGCGTGAATGTAACCTTAAACCCCGGTGCCTGCCCACTCTTCCGCGGGTACTACACCTTTCATTCCGGGTACTTCCGCCTTCACCGCTACGATGTTCGCTTTCTCTGCTGGAATGTAACCTTCTTCTGCGTGAACCTCCCCTTTCTCCGCATGAACCTACTCCTTCTCCCCGACGATATTTTCCATTTATTTCTACAAAGCTGCTTAATTGATCGCTTCGTAAGGATAC
The DNA here is from genome assembly GCA_043800975.1 of Bacteroidota bacterium. Classification (GTDB taxonomy): domain Bacteria; phylum Bacteroidota; class Bacteroidia; order Bacteroidales; family JAHJDW01; genus JAZDMK01. Next base: position 1,223 of record JAZDMK010000021.1, read on the forward strand.
TAAAGTAAAAATCCATCTCAAAATTATGTTGTCTTCTGAAGCTTTCGAAAAAAGGACGCGCATTCAAGCATGTGAGAATAGAAAACAAGTTGCGTTTGCAGCGCAGGCCAGAGCTAAGAAAAAAGTGTTTGACGAACGCAGTGAGGAGTTTTTTTTCGGGACAGAGCGCAACGTAGTTTTCTCGAGCAGACTTGACAGCGCTAGAGTTTCTTTGCATACTTTCTTTGGGCAATGCAAAGAAAGTATGACGGCCGCGCCGCTGGGCCCGGCGCGGAATGGAAAGTGTGTAAGCTATGCAATGTTTGTTTATTTTTGTTTCACTGCAAGTAGCAGCCCATCCCGCAAGGGCAGCATCACCTGAAACAATTCTTCATGCTGAAGTATCATCCGGTTGAATTTCCGGATCCCGTTTTCATCGGCATCACCCGATGGTTCGTCCGAAAAAACTTTTCCGTCCCACATCACATTGTCGGCAATCAAAAGCCCGCCCTGCGCAAGCTTGGGTAAAGCCACATTCAGATAATCGGGATAATGTTTCTTCTCTCCGTCAATAAAAATTATGTCAAACTCGCCCGCTAATTCAGGAATAACAGTTAATGCATCACCAATGTGAAAATGAATTTTGTTTTTAATTCCTGCCTGCTCAAAAAAGCGATTGGCGAAATTTTCAATTTCCGGATTGATATCAATCGTGTGAATTTCTCCGTCAGCGCATAGTCCGTGACTCAGACAAATAGCGGAATAACCCGTGTACGTTCCTATTTCAAGAATTCTTTTCGGTTGTTTGATCAGTGAGATAACTTGTAAAAACGATCCTTGTAAATGTCCCGACAGCATGCGTGGCTTCAGAATCTTTGCATGCGTTTCGCGGTTCAGCTTTTTCAGAACGTCGCTTTCAGCCGTTGTATGTGCTGCAGCGTATTCTTCTGCCTGTGGATTGGTAATTTTCATCAGTCGTTTTTTGCTTCGTAAATCAGCAGGGATATTTTTTTCGGATCAAAAATCTCTCTGGAAATTTTCTGCAGTTCTTCTGCCGTAACGCGATTAATTTTACGCAAGGTTTCTTCTAAAGAATCTACTTTGTTATACAGAAGAATGCTTTTTCCAAACCCCAGCAAAACGCTCGATTCATTTTGTTGCGACAGCATAATCTGTCCGGCAATCTGTTTCTTCATCGCAGCCATTCTCGAAGAACTGATTTTGTTTTCTCTGAGTTTGTTCATTTCTTTCGAAGCAAGTTCAATGCTTCTGTCGGCGCTTGATTTATCAGTTGCAAGATAAATACTGAAAATTCCGGTATCGCTTAAGGGTGTATAGCTGCTTTCCACATGATAACAGAATGCATACTTTTCGCGCAGTGATAAATTCAGCAATGAATTCATACCAGGGCCGCCCAGCAGGTTTGACAACATCAGCAAACCGGTTTTTCCATGATGTTTGATATCGTAACCCAATGTTGACATAACGCAGTGCGACTGATGCGTGCCATTCAAAATCCTTTTCTGATAAGGTTTGTATTGTGTAAAAGCTTTTCGGATAATGGGTTTATTTTTTTTATCAATCGAATGACCAAAATATTTTTCTGCCAGATGAATCACTTTCTTTTCTTCTGTGTTACCACTGAATGCAAGAACCATATTGGTCGGCAGGTAATTTCTCTTTATGAAATTAGCCACGTCATCTCTGTGGAATTTTTTAACCGAAGAAGGTTTTCCTAAAATGTTGTGTGCAAGCGGATGCCCTTTGAACATGTATTCTTCGGCTGCATCAAAAATATCTTCCGACGGAGAGTCTTTGTAGGAGCGGATTTCGTCGAGTATAATTTCTTTTTCTTTTTTCAGCTCCTTTTCGGGAAGGCTGGAATTTAAAATTATATCCGCTAGCAGATCCATGGCGCGCTCCAGGTATTCAGCCGGAAAAGAAGCGTAGATGCATGTTTCCTCTTTGGTTGTAAAGGCATTTAGCTCACCTCCAACGGAATCAAGACGACTGATAACATGAAATGATTTGCGTTTTGCAGTACCTTTGAATAATGCATGTTCAATGAAATGTGCCATGCCTTCTTCCCCTTTTTTCTCATCACGTGATCCTGTGCCGATGATAACTCCCAAATGGGATACGGGAGAGTTGTTGGGCTTTATCAATGTTCGTATTCCGCCATCCGGCAGAAAGAGCGAGTATTCTTTTTCTGTAATTTTTTTCATTTATTTTTATCTGAACAGCTTGATACTTCGATTAAATCCTTACACATTAAAACAGATATCTCGTAACAAAATTATTAACCGCAAAGCGCGCTAAGTTTATGCAAAGTGCGCTAAGCTGGATAAATATTATTTTCAACTTTGCGACCTTTGCGTACTTTTTTCTTTGCGATCATTGCGGTTAAAAAAAAGAAACATGTTTTATGTATCAAACTGTTTTGATTTTTATATCGTTAATATTTTAATCTTCTGTCGTGCAGAAAACGGAAGGCATCGGGTAAGTGCCGGATAATATCACCCGCAATCAGACTTTCTTCACTCATTGTATCAGCGGCAAAATCCCCGGCGAGTCCGTGAATAAAAACACTCAGAATGCAAGCGATTCCTGGATTGTACCCTTGTGCAAGCAACCCTAGAATTATTCCGGTTAATACATCACCGCTGCCAGCAGTTGCCATACCTGCGTTTCCGGAGGAATTGAAAAATAAACGTCCGTCAGGAAATGCAGTGACACTGTGGGCACCTTTCAGTACAACATAAGCCTGATACTTGAAAGCAAACTCACGCAGTTTTTCTAAACGTTCAAAATTACTGATCGATTTTCCAACAAGCCTTTCAAACTCTCCGGGATGCGGTGTAAAAACACATCCTGCAGGAATAAACGAAAGCCATGTTTTGTTTTCTGAAAGAATATTGATTGCATCGGCATCAAACAGAATCGGAAGTTTTGATTCCTGAATCAGTTTTTTCAGCATCTTCTGTGTGTCTTCAGCCGTGCCGATTCCCGGGCCAATGCCAATAGCATTATAGGGGCTCAGATCCGGAAACTCAGTCAAGTAATTTTCGAAATTTTTATCAGCAACCATAGCTTCCGGAACTGCAGTTTGCATTGCAGTATATCCGCAGGATGGAATACTGACCGTTAATAATCCTGCGCCGGAACGCAAGCATGCTTCCGAAGAAAGAATGGAGGCTCCGATTTTTCCATAACTTCCGGCCATCAGCAATGCATGACCAAACGTGCCTTTGTGCGAAAATTTACTTCTTGATTTTATATTCTCAAATAAATCTTCAGGAAGTACATACTGATTTTTTGATGCACACTTTTCAATAAAATGCTGATCCAGCCCGATGGGAATAATCGTAAATCCGGGACAGTACTTTGCATTTTCAGGTAGAAGCATGGATAGTTTAGGTAACTCCAGTGACAGCACATGACTTGCCTGTATGATTGCTTTTCCGTTTGTTGAATTATCTTCCAGAAAAAGCCCGGACGGAATATCGACAGAAAGTATGAATGCTTTGCTTTTATTCAGTTTATCAACAAACAATTCAGCAAGCGTATCGAGTGGGCGTGTTAATCCGGAACCAAACAATGCATCTACAATGACGCATCCTTCAATGTTTTCAGGAAATAAACCGAGGTCTTTATTATGTTTTATTTCTTTGATTTTTACGGAATCGATTTTTTTCAGACGTTTCAGATTCAATGTAAAATCGGCAGATTCATGATCACTGCATCGTAAAATCCAGGTGAGCGTTTTATAACCGGCTTCTGATAATTTCCTTGCAATGACTAATCCGTCGCCTCCGTTGTTGCCGGTTCCGCAGGCAATATGAAATACAGTTTCTTTTTCGAATCGTTCTGAAATCCAGTCATAGCAAGCTGCTGCCGCACGTTCCATCAGCTTGCTCGAAGTGATGGGCTCGTGCTGTATCGTGTATGCATCAGCCTCACGAATTTGTTTTGCATTCAGAATTTTCATCCGAAAAATCAGCAACGTAAATGATAAATATTAACGACCCAGATGATCCCAGGGTGCATTCGTCAGTAAAGCGCCCCAGAAAGCAATAAATAAAATCACAAAAAGAAGATACAAACCTGAAAGTACAGTACCGATGATTGCACAAACACGACCGGCTTTCAGTGTATTCCACGACTGCAAATTGTAGCGTTGGGGTTCTGCCTGATAAGCAGCATTGCCTTTGCCTGCAAGCGAAAGCGCAACTATACCGAGGATTAATCCAATAACTCCATAAAAAACACAAAATAGAATGGACAAAATTCCAAGCACCAGAACTCCGGTTGAATTGGGCAATTGCTCACCTACATTCGGGTTATAAGGATTCATAGGTTGTTGTGGCTGGAATTGATTCATGTTGTCTTCCATAAAAGAAAAATTTTAAGAATGTAATTTGCGAAAATGATTGTAGCTGTAAAAATAAACGAAATTTTTAATATGAACGGGCCGTTCTTAAATTTATAAATTAGAAACAGGATCAGATAGGTCATTAAAAACATAACCGGGAACAAAGCAGGATAAGCTTTTATGCTTTCCCACAGGTTACCTTTCAATAGTTCAATAATAGATGTTTGCATTCCGCAGCCAGGGCAATCAATACCAAACAGCGTCCGATTCGGACAGGGAACCTGATGTTGCTCCAGCCACCGTATCAGCCAGCCCATAATTCGCTATGAACTTTTAAAATCTGTGGAATTAAAGGCTGAATAGAATCATTCGTAATTATTATATCGGCAAGCGCTGATTTTTTTTCATCGGAAAACTGCATGTGTATTCGTGCTACAACTTCTTCGCGTGAAACAAGATCGCGTTTGGTAACGCGCATTATTCTTAGTTCTTCAGGAGCTGTAACTAAAATTGTTTTATCCATCATCGAATGAAACCCGCTTTCAAAAAGGATGGCTGCTTCCATCACCGAATACGGTGTGTTTTGAAGACGAATCCATTTGTTGAAATCATCAAATACAAAAGGATGCACGAGTTTGTTTAAGGATTCCAGTTTCTCGCGGTTGTTAAAAACAATTGTTGCAAGGGCCTTCCTGTCGAGCGTTCCTTCAGCAAACAGATGCTCACCAAAACTTTTCTGAATCTGCAATTGAAGTTCGCTGCTGGTGTCTATCAGTTCTCTGGCGCGTATATCCGCATAATAAACGGGTGCGCCCAGGATTGAAAAAATCCGGCTGCATAAGCTTTTGCCGCTGCCAATACCACCTGTGATGCCTGCTTTTAACATAAAAAAAAGGTGGATTTTAATTCCACCTTACAAAGATACAAAAGAATGACTTTCTACTATTTTTGTGTCAGATTATCAGAAACTGCATTGGAAGCAATCGCACTTTTTTCAATGCGAATGCGCATTCCACCTTCCACTTCAATCGTGAAAGTAGTTTCCTGTACCTCAACAATCTTTCCGTGAAGTCCACCAATGGTGACAATTTTATCACCGCGTGAAATGTTTTCACGAAACTTACGGGTTTCTTTGTTTCTCTTTACCTGTGGGCGAATCATAAAAAAGTAAAAGACAACGATGATCAGCAACAGCGGAAGCATGGATGTCAATGGATCAGAATCACCACCGGGTGACATTAATAGGATGTTTAAAGGGTTCATTGTTATTAGGGTTTATTTAATTACTTGACAAATTACAGTGAGAACAATGGAGTTGGGTTCTGTGTTTGCGATGATCGTAATGGTTTTGTTGTTTATTCCCATCTTTCCTTCGCTGTTAAAAGTAACATTTACCACACCTTCTCCACCGGGAGGAATCGGGGTTTTAGGGTATTCAGGAACAGTGCAACCACAGCTACCCGAAGCAGATGCAATCACAAGATCACCATCTCCTACATTTTTAAATTTGAAAGGATGGGTTACTTTTTCCCCTTCAAAAACATTTCCGAAGTTAAAACTTTCTTCGTTGAATTTGAATTTGGGTGTTCCCGATTTTCCTTTGCCATCAGCAGATGCGTTGTTGTTGACTACATCCGTCGAAATTTTGTCTTTGTCAGCATTCTTTTGTCCACAGGACGAAAATCCCAGCGCTAACATAGAAATCATGGAGTAAAAAAGAATTTTTTTCATGACAGTATTATAATTATTCAACAAGACCTCTTCCGTGTTTATTGATTTCTCCCTGCTCACGCAAATCCATCACCAGCTTATCAAGAATGCCGTTGATGAAAATCCGGCTTTTGGGAGTGCTGTATAATTTTGAAATTTCAATGTATTCGTTCAAAGAAACTTTAATAGGAATGGTAGGCATATCACTGAGTTCAGCGAGTGCCATGCTCATCAGAATAATATCGATCAGTGCAATCCGGTCGATTTCCCAGTTTTTTGTTTTGCCGGCAATCAGCTTCTCGTTGCGCTTTCTGTGAAAAATTGTTTTTGCAAAAAGATCAAGAACAAAATTCTTGTCGTCTACTGCATCCTTATAAACACCGGGGATAATTAATGAATGTGGTTTGTCGGGCTGAATCTGCTCAATAGTTTTAAATGCAAGATTATTGACGAGATAGATGTCTTCTGTCCAGTGAATATTGGCTTCTTCGTAATAATGCTTCAGGTAATGGTTGCCTGAAATATATTTTCTAAAAACGCGTTCTGTAAATTCTTTATCCCATTCATAATCGTCGCGTGGGAGCTCAATGTATTCTTCATATTCACGGGAAGAGCGCATGAAATTAAAAATCCGGCGAAGCAACTCAGGGTTATTGTCCCAGATAATGGAGCGATCGCGGCAGATTTCTTTCAGTTCGGTGCTTTGAGCAATCTGCTGAATAACGCGATTGTTCACGAACTTCATGTTGGGGTTCAGATCGGAGTGCCCGGGGAGCATCTTGGCTCGGTTATCATCTATCTGTTGCTGGGCGATAAATGTAAATTCGGGAAGTATGGAAAGCTGATAAAGGTATAGATCAAAAATACGCTCAATGCTTCCAAGAAGGTCATTCTGGCCTTTTTCAAGGTTGGTTTCTTCGGTCTGATAAAAAGCATAGAGCGATTGCAAAACCTTTATCCGTAAGTAACGTCTGCTTAACATTTCAAAAAAAGATCAATAATTCAGGTATAAAAAACAGGGCACAAAGATACAAGGATTTTTCTGATATTTAAAAAAAGCTTTTAATTTTATGCTTTATCTTTGCTCAAACAATTTATTGAATGAAAAAGCTTTTTGTTCTGTTTTCCGGAATCATACTGATGACGGCTACTTCCGTTGGTCAGACGGTGTTCGATTTCTCTCCTGCTTCCGTCGAAGCACGCATTTATCACGACGTTGCTGTTCTTGCTTCCGACTCTTTTCAGGGAAGGGAAGCTGGCACCGAAGGTGAACTCAAATCCAGGGAATACATCAGGAATGCCTTTGAGAATGCAGGTTTAAAACCCATACTGGGATATGAAAACTATTTTCAGCCGTTTCGTTACCTCCGGAAAATCAAAATTGGCAATGAGTGTAATGTTAAGTCAGGAACAACAAATTTCGTTTTGTATACCGATTATTATGTTTCTGCATTTTCCGGAAGCGGAGAATTATCTGCAAAAGTTGTTGATGTTGGATCGGGCCTTGTTCTGAACGATGGTAAACGAAATGATTATGAAGGTTTATCGGATTTAAACCGAAAGATTTTCCGCATGTGTGTGAATTTTCCGTCCGAAATGTATTCTGTAAAAGAGAATGAAAATTTTCTGACACCGGAAGCACGAATTAATAAAGCTCGTGAGATGGGCGCTTCCGCAATTCTGTTTTATAACAACCCGCAATATCCTTCCGGCACAGCCGGAATATTCGACTGGATCAACAACACCTGTGTTTCTATTCCGGTTATCTATCTGTCTGCAGCAGGCGTCTCAAAACTGGACAGCATCGGAGGAAAAGAATTGTCATTAAACATTTTCATGGAAAAAGATGTTCCGGAAACCAATAACGTGATTGGATGGATTGATAACAAAGCTGATCGGGTGATATACATTGGTGCCCACTATGACCATATGGGATATCAAATCAAGGATGGAAAGAAAAGTACCTTTTATGGTGCCGATGACAATGCCAGCGGTACTGCTGCTGTGATGGAACTTGCTCGGTATCTTTCACAGAAAGGCCCCAAAGACTTTAATTATATCTTCCTTGCTTTTGCAGCTGAAGAAAAGGGACTCCTGGGTTCCGAACAGTTTTGCAAAACCTGCCTGACTTCAAAAACAGGCTTTCCGCAAAATGCGTATTACATTAACTTCGACATGGTGGGCAGGTTGGGATGTGTTGGCAATAAAGTAATGCTGATGGGAACCGGTTCTTCCAAACAATGGAAAGGCATTTTGAAACGGTCGGGGAAGAATTCTTTCCGGGTTAAAAAAGTAAAAGCCTCGATTGATGCTTCTGATCAGGTTTGTTTTAAAAGAAATCATATGCCTTATCTGTATTTTACAACGGGCTTGCATAAGCAATATCATAAACCGCTGGATCAGATTAAACTAATAAATGCTGAAGGCGAGGCAGGCATTGTAATGTACACAGAGAGAATCATTCTGGGAATGTCGGGTGTGAAGACGATAACGTTTCGTAAAAGCACAGGATTTCAGATTTTTAAGGCTTATCTCACCTTTGGTTTGATGATGTTTTAATTATTTTGAAATCTGAATAATATCGATAGTTTGGTTTTTTTTAACGATTAAATGAAGTTTTTTATAAAAATAGTATGTTTTGTAAAAAAAACATATTATTTTTGCCTTACTAGAAACTACATTTAATACGGCGATATGATGGAAGAAATGGATAACCTTGAAAAAAAAGACCGGGTTGAGATTTATTCAAGGGCAGTTAGAGCAGGAAAAAGGACGTATTTTTTTGACGTTAAATCCACGCGTTCGAATGATTTTTATCTGACAATTACAGAAAGTAAAAAAAGGTTTGATCAGGATGGGAAATACCATTACGAGAAACACAAGCTTTTTCTTTATAAAGAGGACTTTGAAAAATTTGTTCAGGGGCTTGATGAAGTAATGGAATTTATCAGAAGTGGCAAGTATCCGGATGCCTTTGAAATGGAAAATAATGTTACTGCCAATCTGAATGACGTTCATTTCGACGATTTGGATGGTTCTCAAAAAGAAATGTAACTTCCTACAGAAATAAATATTGCTGGTTATGATACCAGCTTTTTTTGTTTTAAACAGCCATATCTTAAAAATTATTAAATGCGGGGTACAATGGTCAGAAATTGTATCTTTGCTGACCAAACGAAGAAAAGAAAACAAAGCTGAAATTGAAATAGATTATGAATGTTACTTATTACGGACACGCATGTTTTGAAGTGATAGTGGCCGGAAAAAAATTACTTTTTGACCCTTTTATTAAAGAGAACCATCTTGCCAAACATATTGATTTTGATGCTATTCAGGCTGATTATATTATGATTTCTCACGGACATAGTGACCATATTGCCGATGCTGTTGAAATTGCCAAACGATGCGATGCTACTGTTGTTTCCAATTTCGAAATTGTTACCTGGCTGATGAGCAAAGGTGTTAAGAAAGGGCAGCCCATGAATGTTGGAGGCAATTGGAAGTTTGATTTTGGAAAAGTAAAGTTTTTTAATGCCATTCATTCCAGCGTACTTCCGGATGGAAGCAACGGGGGTAGTGCAGGCGGTTTTCTTGTTGAATCTGCAGAAGGAAACTTTTATTTTGCCGGTGATACCGGATTGACGTATGATATGAAACTTATCGGCGAGTACAAATCCCTCGATTTTGCTATGCTGCCGCTGGGTGATAATTTTACAATGGGCGTAGACAATGCCATCATCGCATCCGACTTTATTCGTTGCGATCGTCTGATTGGTATGCACTATAACACTTTCCCAAGTATTGAAATTGATACTAAGGTAGCCGTTGACAAATTTAAAAGAGCAGGCAAAGAATTGATGCTTCCTCAAATTGGAGATACACTGGATTTAAAAATTAAAATAAAAAGCTGATCAGTAAACATGGGTAAAGTAATCGCTATAGCGAATCAGAAAGGTGGCGTAGGAAAAACCACAACGGCTATTAATCTTGCTGCAAGCCTTGCAGTTCTTGAATACAAAACATTGCTTGTGGATGCAGATCCGCAGGCTAATGCTACATCGGGTATCGGCTTTGATCCGCGTAATATTAAAACCAGTATTTACGAATGTATTATTGACGAGGTTGAACCCCGCAATATTATACTGAATACCACCACACCCAATCTGGATCTGATTCCTGCTCACATTGATCTCGTTGGTGCAGAAATCAACCTTGTCAATCTTCCGAATCGTGAAAAGAAGATGAAGGCTGTTATTAATAAAGTGAAAGACAAATACGATTTTATCTTTATCGATTGTTCACCTTCGCTTGGTTTGATTACCCTTAATGCATTGACTGCAGCCGACTCCGTGATCATCCCTGTTCAATGCGAATATTTTGCACTGGAAGGTTTGGGTAAACTGCTTAATACAATCCGCATCGTTCAGCAGAACATGAATACGAAACTTGAAATTGAAGGAATTTTACTGACGATGTTCGATACCCGTCTTCGCCTCGCCAATCAAGTGGTGGATGAAGTGAAAACACATTTTCAGAAAATGGTTTTTGATACCGTCATTCAACGAAATACCAAGCTTGGTGAAGCGCCCAGCTTTGGCGAAACCATCATCATGCATGATGCGGAATCAAAAGGAGCAATTAATTATCTGAACCTTGCCCGCGAACTCCTTCAGAAAAACAATATGACCAAAATCCGAAAAGCGGATAAGAAAATTAAAATTCAATGAGTGCAAAAAAGAAAAACGCATTGGGGCGGGGCATGAATGCCCTGTTTGCAGTGAATACAGAAGTTGAAAGCAAATCAAAGGGCAGTAGTAAAACTGGTAAGGTGCCTGATATTGATATCAGCCTGATTGATGCAAATCCTTTACAGCCCAGAAGTGAGTTTGAAGCGGAAGCACTCAAAGAACTGGCCGATTCTATAAAAGTACACGGAATTATTCAGCCTGTTACAGTCAGGTTAATGGATAACGGCCGCTATCAGCTGATTTCCGGTGAACGTCGTTTGCGTGCAGCGAAGATGGCAGGGCTGAATACAATCCCCGGTTATATTCGTTCAGCGGATGATACCGAACTTCTGGAAATGGCACTGGTTGAAAATATTCAGCGCGAAAATTTGAATGCCATTGAAATTTCTATCAGCTTTCAACGACTGATCGAAGAATGTAATCTGACCCAGGATGAACTTTCAAAAAAGCTCAGTAAAAACAGAACCACCGTTACTAATTATTTACGTCTTCTTCGCCTTCCTGTAGAAATTCAATACGGAATCAAACAGGCGAAAATAAGCATGGGTCACGCAAGAGCATTGATCAACATCACCGATCAGCACCGACAAATAAAATTATACCACGAAATTCTTCATCGTCAGTTATCGGTAAGGCAGGTTGAAGAAGCCGTTCGTCATATCAACGAAGAGAAGCTGATTGCTAAAAAACCAAAGGCACGCAAAACATCATTGCCCGTTATTGATAAAGCAAAAACCGATTTATCAGAACATTTCAAAGTGCGCGTTAACATACGTACCGATGGAAGTGGTAAGGGTTCTATCAGTATTCCTTTTGGAAATAAAAATGAATTTGAACGCATCGTTACACTTTTTAACCTGAAAGGAAAATAGGCTGCTTCATGCGAAAATGCGCTGGCATATTTGCTTTTTTCTTTTTGCTTCTTTTTGCCCGGTCATTGGATGCACAGGATACCATAATTGTAAAATCAGATTCTGTTCTCGCGAAAGATACCATCAAACACTCGCCACGCAAAGCAACCATTATGTCGGCTCTACTTCCCGGCCTTGGACAAATTTATAACCGAAAGTACTGGAAGGTGCCTGTAATTTATGCAGCGCTTGCTGTTGACGGATATTTTTTTATTAGTAACAGAAACAATTACGTTGATTACTGGCGTGCATACAAAGACAGAACAGATACGCTTTCTTCAACCGTTGATCCTTATGTTGGTATTTATGATAATGATCAGTTGATGCAGATGAAAAACTATTGGCGCAAGTATATGGAGATGTCTGTAATTATTGGTGCGGCCATTTATCTGATCAACATTGTGGATGCTGCTGTGGATGCACATTTATACGATTTTGATGTGAGTGATGATTTGAGCATGAACATTCGTCCTGCTGTTTTTTATACAGGAATGAGAACACAGTCGATGGCACCCGGATTAAGTTTAACACTTCGTTTTAAGAAATGAAAATAGCACTCATCGGATACGGAAAGATGGGCCGCTCGATTGAAGCAGCAGCCATAGAAAGAAATCATGAGATTGTTCTGAAGGCTGATGTTGATATCAACGTTCGTGATTTATCCGAACTGCTGCGTGGCGCAGATGTAGCGATCGAGTTTTCGGTTCCTTCTGCTGCACCTGCCAATATACTTGCCTGCTTCGAAGCAGACGTTCCCGTTGTAACAGGTACTACCGGCTGGAAAGATCAGTTTGAAAATATCAAAAGTAAATGCGAAGAAAGAAAAGGTTCTCTGTTTTATGCATCCAATTTCAGCATCGGGATGAACCTGATGTTTGCATTAAACAAGTACATGGCAAAAATGACAGGGAATCAAAATCAATATAAAATTTCACTCGAAGAAATCCATCATACGCAGAAGCTCGATGCACCCAGCGGTACAGCAATTACACTGGCCGATGACATTATCAAAAATCATCCTG
>JAZDMK010000026.1:0-15515 GCA_043800975.1 Bacteroidota bacterium
AGCATTTACTTTGTGAACTTGCTGTTAATAAAGATTATTTTAAATCCAATTAATAAAATAGTTAACAGAATGTTAATGTTTCACCCCCGTGATTTTTAATCATTACATTTGAACCCTAATCAAATTAAATCTTAAAAATTATGCCTACCTGTTTCATCATTACACACATTGTTGCAGCGCTGGCTGCAGCCACTCTGGTTACCGGTATTATCACCGTACTGAGAGGATTCATTTTTAAAATTGAAAAAACCATCACCCGTGGAACCATCTACGTAGCTGTTGCAGTATTCGTACTTGCAGGAGTTCACATGATGGGAAAAATGCACCATATGGACAAATGCGGAGGCGATAACAAATGCAAAACCGAAATGAAGTGCGGTGATATGCATAAAGGAAAAGGTGATATGAAAGGTGGACCTCATATGTTCATGAAATGCTTTGAAGGTGGTGATGAGAACTTCGATATTGTTAAGCACATCATGATGATGGATGGTAAAGGTTGTTGCGATATGCCGAAGTGTGATCCTTCAAAATGCGACACTTCCATGTGCAAAAAGGAAGTAAAAGTGGAAATCAAGAAAACGAAATAGTTAGTTTTTATCGAATGAAAAAGCCTGAAGAGATTCAGGCTTTTTTTTATTTCAAAACAAACCGCGCTGCAGCAACCCTGCCATCAGGCAAAAGTGCATGTGCCACATATAATCCGGGACTGCAGTTTCCCATATCAATTTCTGTATCATTCTTTCCGTAAATAATTTTTACTGGAACTTCACTTCCCATGATATTGTAAACTTTCAGTGATATGGATGCATCATTCAGATTACAGCGGATATGATAATGCCCGTCACCCGGATTGGGATAAACCAGCAAGGCTGCATCGTTGGAAACGGTTTTGGGGTTTTCAGTGTTCGCCAGCGTGCTGTCGTAGGCTTCAATAATGATAGTGCCTGCATGAAAGTCGCTGAGATAAATCTCCCCGTCATCACCTACATTGATTCCGGTACTGCCAAAATTTATACCCCAGCCACCGGTGCCTCTGAAGCGGGCTTTCAGCACGGCAGTGGTTCCGGAAGATACATCAAACACTTTCATTCCGTACATACGATCTGACACATACAGCAGGTTTTTCTTGAATTTCATATCCTGCACATCAGTAAACCAGTCTAAGTAGGAACTCATTTTAATGATAACGCCTCCGGTAATTTTATACCCATTGATGTTCATGTTGCATCCTGCATACAGCAGGTCGTTTCCTTTTTCCAGCGCTTTCAGCTCGCCCTGTGCCTTGATGGTATCGATCAGCACAAACTGATCTCCGCTGATTTTATATGCCGCGAGATAATTCGCGCCGTTGATCTTTTGTCCGCACCAAAGCGTATCACCACACACAATTTGCGCATACAGATTGCTTCTCGTATGAATACTGTCGAGAATGGGAGCCGGATGCTGCCCGCAAAGCGGATCCATCAGTAGAATGGCTTTGGGAGGTTCCAGCCAATAGTCGTATCCAGAGATCATGCGCTTGTTTCCTCCGATGGTTGCTATTTTGATTTTTCCTGCAGAGCCTTTCTTCAAACTGTCTACCATTATCGGATCTCCCAGTCCCTTCAGCCAGGGACGTATGTTGTAAATCCACGAATGGCCGCTGGTCATGATTATCAGCGTGTCGTTGATGTAATCGAAATCAGTCACAAACTGCCGGTAAACATGAAACAGTTTCGACTGCTCCATGTACCCGTTGTGATATAAAAGGCTGTCGCGCTTATAGGCTACCAGGCCGTATCCTTCATTCGCTACAATCAGTGTGTCGTTGCGCATCTTGCTGCTGATACACCATCCGCCGGTTTCATATGTGCCCAGTGTGTCATCAGGCTGTAATTGCGAAATATCACTCACCAGCACACCGCACCATTCCGAAGCCATGGCTATATAGGGCGTACCTTCCATCAATGCGGCATCAAAGTGCCAAAGTCCCGGATACACCCTCCCGATGTATTTCATGGTGTCGCCCGGCAAATCTGTGGCATCGATGATGGGCATATAAGCAAACGGAAGCGAAGAAAGATCGTAGGCTGCTGTGGTCACTAAATAAAGTGTATCGTTCCGGGAGTCCAGATTCATGATGTTCATCTGGGCAATGCCGATAATTCCACCGTTCACCGTAAAGGTATCAACCGGATTCAGGGCTGCTCCCGTAAACTGCAGAGCGAATAGATTGCTGTATGTAAACAGCAGGTCTCCAGGTCCTCCGCAGACGTAAATAATATCGTCGTGAAGATCCGCAAACTGTAAATCCTGCATGTTGTTAAGACCGGCTGAAGACCAGCTTGCCACCGGGTTATCAAGATCGGAGATATGATAAATATCCACATGTCCGTTTGTAAACCAGTAAATCTGATTCCCCACAGCAATATAATCACCGCGGCGAGCAACGCCAAATGCATGATCACCACCGAAGGAGCGTATGTAAGTAAAACCATTATTCACGCCAGGGGTGTAACGTAGCATACGAACCCTGAAATTGTCTGCAATAAACAGAGTATCATGCGAGCGCCACATATCATAGGCTCCCGTATCTTTCATCCCGCTCATGTCGTAATGACCGAGAATAGTGAGAGAGTCGGAGGTGGCGTCCAGTGCATAAACACCGTCGTGGGTGGCTGCCACAAAAAGCACATTTCCGTACAGATCCGTTTCATTGATCAGACCCATCAGCGGGCGTTTTGCGATCACGTGATAGTTCGCGGTGTCACTCATGTCATACACCCAAAGACTGGTGCCTGTTCCCGCAAACAGCCGCATCGACAGCGAATCGTAGTTTACATGGGCGCAGGCTCCACCAGGCGTTTGACCGATGGACTGCAATTGTTTAACTTGTGCTATTCCCCAAAGCGAAGTGCAGGAGAGCATGAGAAGAAGTAAAAGTTTTTTCATGTTGTTTTGGTGAGTGTTTAGAAATCAAATTTAAGAAAAAACTGTAAATAATCTTTTAGAAACTGTTTAGATTTTATCCTTCTATTTAATTATGCGCCTAAATTGCCCAAACATTGTAAAAGTCTTCTTAATTAGCTACGGCTATTCGCGTCAATTTTGACTCCTCTGGTCAATTTATCCATCAAAATTATTCTAAAAAACAAAATCCAAACAGATTCTTAGTATGCAGAAAATGAATTTCTCAAAAACAAACTGGTAGGTATGAAAAATTAATCTTCTTTTTTTGAAACAGTCTTTAGCAAAACTTTCAATTCATCCATCTTTTCAGGATATCCGAGTTTTTTGTAGGAATTAATCAGGTTGTTCAGCAAGCGAATAATAATGTCCTGGTTCGAGCATACCTTAAAATAATATTCGTTGGGCTCTACTTTAATTTGCTGCAGAAATGAATCGATTTCCTTGCGTTCAAAAATACTTCCCTTGTTGAAAGCATTGATGTAAAAAAGAATGAGGTCTTCGTTCAGAAATGAAAAAGTTTCGTGGTTGTTCTGATAACCCAGAATAAAATGCTCGGGCAGGTTTACGCCATACACCGGTATATTCAGGCTTTGAGCAACAATGCTGTATAGCACCCCTAAGGTAAGCGGGCTTCCCTTGCGGGTTTCAAGCACCAGATGAAAAAATGAATTTTGCGGAGAATGAAAATCCGTAGTGTTTCCGCTGAAGTGATGAATCTCATAAAACACATGATTCAGCACCTGAATTTTTTCAAGCGGTGATAATTCTTCATTCAGTTCCAGCCACACATCTTTAGAAATGGCTTCAATGGCGGTTTTTACTTTCTCTTCATCCAGATCGGGATGCTGGTATTTATCCACAATCAGCATTCCCTGTAGCAAATCCTCACATCCGGTGAGATACCAGATATGAAGTGCACGGTTGCAGTTTTCAAATTGAATCGAGTGAATCAGCTTTTCCAGCTTACTTTGCATGATCGCATCGAATGCGTTTTCCCAAGCTTTTTCAAGATACGGAACCACACCCGGACCCATCGAAAGTATTTTTTCGCGAATATGTGTCTGAACCTTTTCGTCAGGATCATCCAGCAATTGCAGCAGTGCGCCAACTTCTCCCAGATCCATTTTCTTATCGTGTTAAGCGTTCAAGTGTCCATTCAATCATACGTTCCACAGCCGGATGATAATCTTTGCTGAATTTTTTGGCAACACGGTTAGCGATAATTGTACAAAGCGTACAGGCCTGATGGCCGAGCAAAGCGCTTAATCCGTACAACGCAGAAGTTTCCATTTCAAAATTGGTGATGCGTAAATCTTTGTAACGGAACGCTTCAATTTTTTCGTTCAGATCCGGATCGGCCGTTTTTAAACGCAATATTCTTCCCTGTGGGCCATAAAATCCGGGCGATGTCGCCGTGATTCCGCTTTTCAATCCTTCCGATAAAAGATTAAATAATGTATCAGAACCTTTCACCATATAGGGTTTTCCGAGTGTTGGCATCCACTTGGCTTCTTTGATAAAAGCATCTGACATTGCTATATCAAAGGCTGTGTTGCCTTCCATTTTATAATAATTCAGCAGCCCATCGAAGCCTAGTCCGTAGCGCGATGCAATGAATGTTTCAATATCGATATCGGCCTGAAGTGCGCCCGAAGTACCCAGCCGTACAATGCGCAACTCAGTGTGGTTTTTTTTGGGAATTCTTTTTTCAAGATCAATGTTCACCAGTGCATCCAGCTCATTGATGACAATGTCAATATTATCAGTGCCAATGCCGGTGGCCAGCGCAGTAATTCTTTTTCCGTTACAAATACCGGTGTGCGTCACAAATTCACGGTTTTGCACTTTGTGCTCAATCGTGGAAAAATGCTTGCTGATTTCCACAACGCGTCCGGGATCACCTACAATAATGATCGTATCAGCGATCTGTTCGGGACGAAGCTTCAAGTGATAGATACTTCCGTCGGGATTCAGTATCAGTTCGGAGCTGGCAATTGGGTTCATGAGCGGATGCTTTAAAGAATATGCAAAATTACGGCGGTAGGAACAGATATTTCCTGACTATATGGGAAAGTTATTAAATATTGGATGTTTAAAAGCAGGTTGCCCTGTTGATTTCAACTAACTTGCTTTATATGGCTATTTGCCTCTATATTCTCCGTCTTTAAACAAACCTGCTTTTATTTTACCGTTCGAGTATTTGTAAATTCCTCTCCCGTTATATTTTCCATTCACAAATTCACCTGTATATGAATCTTTATTTGAAAAAGTTATTGTTCCTTGTCCGTTGTAAATATTATTTTCCCAACCGCCAGTATATACAGTGCCACTTTTACAAATGTATGTTCCGGTTCCGTAATACTGGCCGTCTTTAAACTCACCTTCATAAATATCTCCATTTAAGTATACAAATTTGCCTTTCCCATTAAATTTGTCATTTTTAAATCCACCTATGTATTTCCCTTCTTTTGGAAAAATTGCAGTGCCATTTCCGTCCCGTTGTCCTTCCTTGAAATCTCCTGTGTATTTTGTTCCATCTGGAAAAGTAAGTATTCCTTGTCCGTGCATTTTGCCATCTTTGAATGTGCCTGTATATTCTTCATCATTCAAAAATTTGAATGTTCCATTTCCGTTTTGACAATCTCCTTTTACGCAACCTTCCCATAACCGGGTATGAATTAACTGAGCATTCATCCTTAATGATAGTATTAATAATGTCAATATCAGAAGTGTTTTTTTCATAGAGATTTGTAATGAGCAAAAATATATATTTTTCACTTTAAATATTAAAAAGGTTAGTAACAACTTCAGGTTTGAGATTCTGTAATTTTTAAAAAACAGGGCATATTTGGTTTGAATTGTTAATTTTGTACCTCTAATAAGAAACATTATGGAAAAACATATTGAAAACATTCTTGTTCCGGTTGATTTTAAAGAACCTTCGCTGGTTGCTTTAAGTCAGTCTTTTGTTCTTGCACAACACCAGAACATCGGTATCACGCTTCTATACGTATATGAAGAAGCAGGTTTGTGGAATCAGGTGTTTGCTGAAGATGAAAGCAGCATCATTAATGATACGGTTATCCGTAATCTGAAGAAAATATCTGCGGAAGCTGCCGAGAAATCAGGTGTTCCTGTTCACTATCTCGTGGAACGTGGCGTGGTTCACACGCAAATTGTTGAAGTCGCTAAGAAAATCAAAGCCCGCTTTATTGTAATGAGCCGTTCCAATTTCCAGGATTCGCAAAGCAATGTCCTTGGGTCCGATACATCGCGCGTGCTGCGTGCAGCTCCCTGTCCTGTGATTACAATCAATAAAGATGAGTATGACCCCAAGTACAGAAGCATTATGTTGCCGCTGGATCTGGGCAAACAGACCAAACATAAAGTAACAAAGGCGATCGAAATAGCGCAGTATTTCAATTCATCCGTTCGGGTAATGATGGCTGTGATGGATGATAATCCTAAAGAAATGTCTGATTTTACGAAGCGCATTGAAGAAGTGAAAAAGCAGTTTGCTGCACAAAATATAAAATGCTTTGTTGATCTTGTAAAACCAACAGCTAAGGAAAGGCTTCGTGCTGATGTGATCATGCGTTATGCCCGCAAACAGGGAGATGTAGATCTTATCATTCTCATGACCCAGCAGGAAAAAAACTGGAGAGATTTCTTTATGGGTTCAACAGCTTCTGAAGTATTGCGTAATTCCGAATATCCGGTTCTTACGATCCTTCCGAAATCAGAAGATAAATAAATGTTGCAGGCCGAAGTAATCACTATTGGTGATGAAATCCTGATCGGTCAGGTCACGGACAGCAATTCTACGTGGATAGCGAAAGAGCTCGATGCTGCCGGGATTCCTATTCATAGAATGATTACCATAGCCGATGATCCGCAGGAGCTGGTTACTGCATTGGATGACTCGCTTTCTCGCGCTGATATTATCATCATGACGGGAGGTCTGGGCCCCACATCGGATGATCATACCAAGCCTACGCTCTGTAAATATTTTAATTCGCATCTGGTTTTTCATGAAGATACGTTTAAAGATATTGAACATTTATTTCCAAGCAGGGGCCTTCCGATTACCGCTATCAACCGTAAGCAGGCCGAAATTCCGGAATGCTGCACACCCATAAGAAATCAGCAGGGAACTGCACCGGGTATGTGGTTTGAAAAAAATAACCGCATTGTTATTTCTTTACCCGGCGTACCCTTCGAAATGAAAGCAATGATGAAGGATTCAGTGATTCCTGCGTTATTGAAAAATTTTATTATTCCTGCCCGTTATCACAAAACTATTCTTACACAAGGAGTAGGAGAGTCTTTTCTCGCAGAAAAAATTCAAGTTTGGGAAGAAAATTTGCCCAGAGGAATGCAGCTTGCATATCTTCCTTCGCCCGGACTTGTTCGGCTTCGCCTGACTGCTGTTGGAAATGATCAGGATGAAACAAAGGAAAAGGTTGACAAGGAAATTCGAAAATTGTATGCAATTATTCCTGAATTAATTTTCGGTGAAGGTGATCAAACGTTGGAAGCAATACTGGGTGAGCTTTTGCGAAGCAATAAAAAAACATTAGCCATTGCTGAAAGTTGCAGCGGAGGATATATTGCACATCGTATCACAATGGTGCCGGGCAGTTCGGAATATTTTGCCGGAAGTATAACTGCATATTCTAACGAAGTGAAAATTCGCGAACTCTCTGTAGATGAGGCGGTGATTGTAAAATGCGGCGCTGTAAGTGAAGAAGTTGCCTGTGCCATGGCAGAAGGAATCAGAAAAAAATTTAAAGTTGAATATGCCATTGCAACGACAGGAATTGCCGGTCCCGCTGGCGGGTCTGATCAGAAGCCGGTTGGCACAACCTGGATTGCGGTTTCTTCAGCACAAAAAACAACAGCAACCCGTTTTCTTTTTGGAGAACACCGTGAGAGAAATATTATCAGGACTACACTGACAGCAATGAACATGCTGCGTAAAAGAATAATTGAGGAAAATCAGAATCGGTGAAAAATGTTTTAAAGCGACTTCTGCCATTTCTTTTGCCCTACATAATTGTTATGGCGATTATCGGATGGCTCCTGTTGTCAACTGAAAAGACTCCCTTTCACCGTGTGATCAATCAGTTTAATGCTCCTTTTTCAGATGAATTTTTTAAACTGTATACACATGCCGGAGATTTTGTTTTTAGTGTTGTCATTATTCTTTTGCTGGCATTTATTCAGTTGAGGTATGCAATCATGCTGGCTATTGCAACAGTTTCTTCCAGCCTTTTTGCTCAGTTTCTGAAGCGGCTTGTGTTTCCTGATGCTGACAGACCGATCAAACATTTATATGACTTTCCCGGTGATTTTCATTTTGTGGATGGAATCCGGCTCATGTGGAACCATTCGTTTCCTTCAGGTCATACGGTAAGTGCCTTTGCTGCATGTTTGTGCCTTGCCTTTATTGTAAGAAAAATGGGCTGGCAGTGGCTTTGTCTTTTCGCTGCTTTGCTGGTAAGCTATTCCCGCATTTATCTTTCGCAACATTATCTCGAGGATGTTTATTTCGGATCACTGATAGGTGTTTCCTTTGGTTTACTGGCTGTGTTTATAATGCAGAAATGGAATAAACCATGGATGGACAAGCCTTTACACAGACTGAAATCGTAGTTTTGTGAAAAAAATGAAGATTTGTTTATTAATTTAAAAAGATTTCTTACATTTGCAGCCCGTTAGAAAAAGATACAGTCATGTCAAGAATTTGCACAATCACAGGAAAAAAACAAATGTCAGGTAATAATGTTTCTCATTCCAATGCGAGAACCAAAAGGAAATTCCAGCCAAACCTACAAACAAAAAAGTTTTTTATCCCCGAAGAAGATCGCTGGATTATTATGAAGGTTTCTACTTCTGCAATGCGTACCATTGCTAAAAAAGGAATCAGCGCAGTGCTGAAAGAGTGCCGCGATAAAGGATTAATCATTGAAGATTAATTTCTGAAAAAATATTGAAGTCCCGCAAGGGACTTTTTTTTTGTCTGAACTTAATGTCTTTTTTTTTTCTATTTTTATCTTTCTGTAAAGAAAATCGTAATGCTTAACGAAAGCTTAAAATCCAAAATCCAAAATCCAAAATCCAAAATTATTTTTGATTGGGGCGATACACTCATGCGTGATTTTCCCGACATGCCCGGGCCCATGGCAGAGTGGCCGGAAGTGCATTGTATTCCCGGTGTGGAAGATGTTTTGGAATTTCTGAATGAGAAAAAATTTGTGCTGACAGTTGCTACTAATGCCGGCGTATCAGATACTGCTCTTATGAAAGCCGCACTGCGCAGGGTTGATATTGAAAAGTATTTTCAGTTCTTTTTTTCTTCCAAAGAGCTTGTAGTCTCAAAGCCCGATCCAGGCTTCTTTACAGAAGTTGCAGCAAGAATTGAAAGTGACCCGAAGTCTTGTATCCTGATCGGAAATGATTATACAAAGGATATTTCTGCAGCTAAAAAGGCCGGAATGATCACTGTCTTCTTTAATGAAAAAAAGCTTGAAGGGCCATTTACTGATGCAGATATTGTGATTTCTGAAATGACAGAACTTATAAAAATATTCTCCTGAATTGCTTTTAATAGTATTTTTGAAAATCAAAATTATACCTATGAAGAAATCCCTTCTTTTAACTAGCATCACTATTTTATTTGTTGTTGCTGCAAATGCTCAGCAATGGATGAAAGCCCCTTATCTGAAAACAGATAAGCAGACTGCGGATTATTTTACTATTTGCAATGCTTTTAATCAGTATTGGGGTAACAAACCTTATGAGAAAGGACACGGATACAAGCAGTTCAAACGCTGGGAATATTTCATGGAATCGCGTTCATACCCTGATGGGAAGTTGTATAACCCGCAGCGCTATCTGAATGCAAAAAATGATTTTGCAAAAAAATATTCCGACAATTCTGTTTCAAAGTATTCAGGAAACTGGTCTCCGCTGGGCATTACAGAATGGACCAATGGTAACAGCGGATATAATCCGGGAAATGGAAGAATAAACTTTATTGCTGTTCACCCAACCAACCCCAATACAATTCTGATTGCGGCTCCTTCGGGCGGAATCTGGAAAACGATAGATGGCGGTGCTACCTGGAATACTACCTATGATTCATTAACACTGCTTGGAACTTCCTGTGTTGTTTTTGATCCGGTTAATCCCAATATAGTTTATGTAGGAACAGGCGACCGTGATGCAAGCGATACACAAAGTTTAGGACTTCTAAAATCAGTTGATGGTGGAAATACCTGGCAAACCACGCCACTGACATATTCTACTCCGAATAGCAACAGCATCAATAAAATTTTAATTAATCCTTTAAAAACATCAACCATTTTCTTTGCAACAGAAAGTGGTGTCTATCGCTCTTTAAATGCTGGTAACAGCTGGACTCAGATATACTCCGGTTCACGTGTCACGGATTTGAAATATAGGCCCGGAGATACAACAACGATTTATGGCGGAGGAGAAAAGTTTATTCGCTCTGTTGACAATGGACAAACATTCAATCCGGTTACTTCGGGAACTCCTGATCATGCGGCCCGCTTCGAAATAGCCGTCACGCAGGCTGATCCGAATTATGTTTATATTCTTGTTGCCAACGATACGAATTATGCTTTCCGTGGAATTTATCGCTCCACTAATTCAGGCGCAAATTTTTCCACACGTTGCGAATTGCCAAACATTCTTGGGTATGATCAGTCGGGCAATGATGATGCTGGGCAGGGTTGGTATGACCTAGCCATTGAAGCATCCCCAACCGATGCAGAAAGAATTTTTACAGGAGGAGTTAATGTTTGGACTTCTGCAGATGGTGGTGTGAATATGAGTTTGGTGAGCCAATGGTATTATAACAGTGGTTTTGAATACACTCATGCGGATATTCATTTTATTGGTTTTTATGGAAGTAAACTTT
Source organism: Bacteroidota bacterium (assembly GCA_043800975.1). Taxonomy (GTDB): domain Bacteria; phylum Bacteroidota; class Bacteroidia; order Bacteroidales; family JAHJDW01; genus JAZDMK01. The sequence goes on from JAZDMK010000026.1 coordinate 10,901, forward strand.
ATGTAGGTAGTGATGGTGGAATCTTTGTTTCTGCTGATCAGGGAAATACTTTTTCTGATTTAAGTGCAGGCCTTGGTATAACTCAGTTCTATGCGATGGGCACCAATGGAAAAAATCCGGATATCATTGCTGCAGGTGCCCAGGATAATGGTAGTAACATTTTACAAAGCGGAGCATGGACGCACATTTATGGAGCTGATGGATTTGAAGCCATTGTCGATCCTGTGCAGGATGGCCGTGTTTTTTCATCCTGGCAGAATGGCGGTATTAACCGGTCAGATGATTATGGGGATAATCAAACCGATATTTCTGTTTACACTGATCCTGTGGGTGGCGCATGGTTAACACCATACTGCATGCATCCTTCCGATCATCTGATGCTGTTTGCAGGTTATGGTGATGTGTATAAAACTACCGATGCCGGGAATACATGGAATGCAATTTCAACAAATCTTACCAGTGGCTCTTCTATTAAGGAACTGGCTGTTGCTCCTTCAGATCCTAATACAATTTATGCTTCAGTCTCATCCGGTTTGTACAGAACGCATGATGGTGGCTCAACATGGCAATCATCGACTCCGTTTCCAGGTTTGTATATTAAAAGTATTGCAATTGATGAAACAAACCCGAACAAGCTTTGGATCTGTGGAACATCAAGTTCTCAGGATCGTGTTCTGTATTCAGTGAATGGCGGACAATCCTTTACAAATATTACAGGCACCTTGACAGATCTTGGTTTTAATTGTATTGTTCATCAGCAAGGTGCATATGATGCTTTGTATTTAGGAACGGAAACCGGGGTTTATTTTCGAGATACATTATCAAACCAGTGGGTTTCCTTTAGTGTGAATTTGCCAAACGTTATTGTGAGTGAACTTGAAATAAATTACAATCTGGGCCTGATTCGTGCTGCTACCTTTGGACGTGGTATATGGGAGACTTTTTTAAGTTCGACAGGCATAAATGAAGAAATAAATAATTCGGAACTGCTGATTTTTCCTAATCCTGCTGGTTCAATTGTTAATATTGAGTTCCAAGAGCCATTAAAAAATGATTGTGAACTGCTTTTGTTTAATATTATTGGTAAAAAGTTAGCATCAGTAAAAGCATTGAAAGGAAGCAAGACGCAGCAAATAAATTTGGAAAAGTTTGTTTCAGGAACTTATTTTCTTCGTGCTGAAATCAATGGTAAGCTTGTGATTCGTAAGATTATTCATGTGAACTAATTTTTTTCCACAACAGGCTGTTGAAAGAAACTCGCGATTCGCTTGTGTTTAAGCAAGAAAAATAGGAATCGTTTCGTAAATTTGTTAAGATTTCAACAGCAATGATCTTTAAGAAAATATTCGTATTTACTTTTTTCTTTATCATATCTGCTTCAGTTAATGCACAGGAGCCGGATGATGATTTTGATGCTGACTCTGCTGCAATGGCTGAGAGTTCTTATTTTGAAGACGAATTGTTTCTTGAAGACAAACTTCTTATGGACAGCCTTGCCATTGCTTTTAATGATTGGTTTTTTTCACGTCCCACCGTAATTTATAATTTCAAAGCACCGGCTAGCGATATTTATAAAATCTGGGATACTTTACTTGTAAGGCCTTATACTATTGATGTAACAAAGATGATTGATTCAGTAGAAATCATCTTGCAGGACAATTATAAGAATAAGTTTTTCAACCCTGTGAATGGAATTGTGACTTCACGTTTTGGGTTTAGAAAACACCGTTATCACTATGGTACAGATATAGATCTGGAAACCGGTGATTCTGTTAGTAGTGCATTTGACGGGATGGTTCGGGTTGTTAAGTATAGCAAAGGATACGGGAATGTAATTGTTGTAAGGCATTATAATGGTCTGGAAACAGTTTATGGTCATTTGTCCCAATCCCTTGTAAAAACCAATCAGATTGTTAAGGCCGGATCAGTTCTTGGCCTTGGAGGAAATACAGGTCGATCTTTTGGAAGCCATTTGCATTTTGAAACCAGATATCTCGGACAACCCATAAACCCGGAATCATTTATCAGCTTCGAGAATAAAAAATTAACTAAGAATTCAATCATCATTTCCAAAAAAACATTTGCTTACTCAACCAGTAGTCCCGGCTCCAAAGGTGGTTCCTATCATATTGTGAAAAAAGGTGATTCTCTTGGTAAGATTGCCCGGAAATATGGTACAACCGTTGCCAGGCTTTGTAAATTGAATAGGATAAAATCAACGACAAAATTACGTATCGGAATGCGTCTTCGTACGCGTTGATTTTCTATATTTGCTGCAGTAAGATTTTTTTGTGATTTGAAAAAGCGAATATACATAGCATTAAGTTTTGTGTTTTTTATACTGAGTCAAACAAATTGTTTAGCTCAGACTGAAATACGGCCCAAGTATGCGCCCCGCTCGGAAAAACAAAAAAACAAACTGGATGAGTTCGGTCGTAAACAAGGCACATGGAAGTATTATACACGTGATGGTATTTTAATCGCTACAGTTGATTATGTCAATGATAAACGCCATGGGATCACTTCGAAGTTTCATCCGGATAATGGAATTATGATTGAAGAAATCACTTTTTTTGATGGTGTAAAAGAAGGTGATTATAAAAAATATTCATCTCAGGGGCAGGTTGCTACAGAAGGATCCTATCTGAAAGGGAAACGAAATGGAACCTGGATTACATATAACTCAGTGAATAGCGAGAAAAAGTCTGAAGGTAATTATAAAAATGGAAAGCGCGAAGGAGGATGGAAAGTATATAGTTCGAAAGGAAATCTTATTGCAGCCGGTTCATACAGCAATGGAAACCGGATTGGAATGTGGCAATTCTACGACAGTGAAGGGAATAAAACGAGTGAAAAAGATTATTCAGCTCCACCCGCTACTAAAACTCCTTCAAAATCAGGGAATAAAACCAACCCCCCTCTTAAGAAAACTAAATAACTTAAGTAGGCTCACTTAGAATTAATCTTTCTTAATGCTTGCTTTAACGATTTACCATACTGTACTTTTACTGAGTAATTTTTTTGCCAATGTCTGAAATCCCATTGTATAGTCTTAACTACATAAAAGAACTCTCTTCCGGGAATGACGAATTTGTTGCTGAGATGATTGGAATTTTTATTATGCAGACTCCTGAAATTCTTTCAAGTCTCAAGCAGGCATACAATGACTGTGAATATGAAAAAGTGAAATTCTATTCACATAAATTAAAATCTTCAATTTCCATTTTTGAAATCAACACTTTACAGGATAAACTTATTCTAACTGAAAAGGCTGCAGTTGAGAATCCCAGTCAGGAAATACTGAAACCCCTTGTGAATACTATTGTAAATACCTGTGAGCAGGTTATGACTGGATTGAAAGCTGAGCTATCTGTAATGACGAAATAATCGTTAATTTTGATAACTTATTTCTCATTTATTATTCATGAATCTTCAAAATCTTATTGAATCTGCTATTATTGCTTCGGTTGATGCCGGAAAGGAAATATTGCAGATATACAACAGTGAGGAGTTGGGTGTGGAACTGAAATCGGATCTGTCACCGCTAACCCTTGCTGATAAAGCAGCGCACGAACTGATTGTGAATAAACTTCGCTCTTCTGGATTTCCGGTTGTCAGCGAAGAGGGTGAAATACCGGGCTATTCAGAGCGAAGCAATTATGATTACTATTGGTTACTAGATCCCTTAGATGGGACAAAAGAGTTTATAAACAAGAATGGAGAGTTCACTGTAAATATAGCTTTGCTTAAGGGAAATATTCTTTTAGCTGGAGTTGTATATGTGCCCGTTCATGATTTGTTATATTTTTCTTTTCCAGAAGGTAAGGCCTATAAATTGGAAAATGCTTCATTAGAAGTTGTAACAAATATCACGAGGAGTGCAGAGGTATTGCCTTTGCTGCAAGATATTTCTGCTTATACTATTATTGCAAGTCGCTCACATCTGAATCAAGAAACCCTTTGCTGGATTGCTGAAGCACGTGTTAAACATGCAGAGATTCAACTGATCAGTGCTGGCAGTTCCATGAAATTCTGTCGTCTGGCAGAGGGTGCAGCTCATGTCTATCCGCGCTTTGGAAGAACTGCAGAATGGGATACTGCCGCCGGTCATGCAATTTTAAAAGCTTCAGGCGGAAGAGTAGTTGATGCAAAATCAAAAGAAGAAATTCAATACAATAAACCGGAAATGTATAACCAGGGCTTCATTGCTTTTTCTGCATTTCAAAAGAAATAAAAAAAGCTGTCAATTTTTTGACAGCTTTTTTTTATGCTTCTATGTAAAAAATTATATTTTAAGAATCGGAATGTTCAGATCGCGTGGATTAATACACATTACCGGAATTTTCGAATCATTAAAGATGAGTTGTTCATCCCATGGACCTAATGAAAAAGTTGGAATCAATTTTTCACGGTTAGTCATGATCATAATTAAATCGGCCTTGATAGCATCTGCATAGCTGATTACCTGGCGTGCAAAGTTTCCACCTTTTTCAATGGAAACTTTATCGGTACATTTGATATTGTTTTGTTCAAGCAATGACTTAATATGTGCAATATTGTGGCGGATTTTTTTTGCAGCAAATTCATCAGGATCATTCACGGCAAAAATATGGAC
>JAZDMK010000030.1:0-25716 GCA_043800975.1 Bacteroidota bacterium
CACCTCCATACTGAACAGTCCATGCCCACGAAGTAACATTAATAATCGTGGAGTCTGTGTTGTATGAATTGTCATACAAAAACAATGTGCTTGAGGCTGAATCCATATTTAAATTGAAATTCGCCTGGCATTCTGTCTGCGCTTTGGCAAACATTGCTGAAGCAATGAACAGGGTGATGAATAGGATTTTTTTCATAAGATTTTGTTTTAAGGTTTCAATACTAAAACACAGGGTTGTTAAAAGGGTTGTCTGAAAAAATTAAATATTTATAATTTTATTTTAATTCCGGCTCGTAAACCACCCAGCGTGTATCCGTATTTTGTGTTATCATTATTGTATAAGGGTGTAATATTTTTTCTGAAATAGGGTGCGGCAAAAATCGAAAACTTTTCATTGAGCCACCAGGAAGCCGATGCAGAGACCATCCAGGACAACTGCATTTGATTTTCTTTGAGGACATTTGCGGGAAACATGTCTGCAACATTGCCTTCAAAATTTTGTGAATGTGTTTTCGATCCTGTATAAAAGCCAAAGATGACACCGCTTTGCACATTGCAGTCGAAGCGACCAACACGGAATCCATAGCCTGCATATAGCGGGATTTCAATCAAACGTCGGCTTTCTTTCCAGCGTGCATTTTTTAATGTGTCGTAACGAATGTAATTTAATGTGTCGTATTGTGTGATGTAGTTTTCCTGCAGATTCCATTCCCAGGTGGAATCAATAATATGAATCATCGAATCACAAACAATGGTGTAATGATAATAACCGCCAATTGTATCAAAAACTAAAATCTGTCCATTGGGATTGTATTCGGTTATATCAAGCGGATTGAAAAGTAATGCGTCTGAATTATTGTTCGAATTCAAGCAGCTGTATTGAATTCCGGTTGTCATAACAAAACGCCCGCGCTGCATTTCAGCAGCCAATCCTCCTGAATATGACAATGCAGGATCAAAAGAAATTTTATTAATCTGAGTTTGTTCGCCGGAAGAAAGCAATTCACTCGTTTTGTTTATTCCCGTTTCTGAATAAACAGCAACGGACCAAAGGGTGTGTGGAATAACAGATTTCTTACTGCTTCTTTCTTCTGAAAATAATGACGGTGTATAGTTGATTTCAATTTTCTTGCTCAACAAAGAAGGAATTTTTGTTAAATCTGAGAACAAAACATTTTTTGTGAATGATAGCTTTGCACCAGAGTTAATAGGTACTACAACTTTATCTGGTTGAACCGGATTTTGAAATAATTGATTCAATGCCTTTGTAGTGCTTGCTTGCGTGTCTGAAATAGTTGAATTATTAAAATTATTAGGAGATGTGTTCTTTGTTGAATTTGTAGAATTATTTAATGTAGTTTGTTTGATGCTATTCTGTTTTACCGGATGATTTTGATTTGTGTTTAAAGCAGGAGGGGGTGTGTTTGAAGTTGAATTTGTTATATCTGATTTGTCAAATTGATTGTCAGCTACGACAACGTGATTGAATTCTGTATTGATAGAATGAGGCATATAGAGGGTGTGATTGGCTTGCGCAGGTTCTGAAGAAGGGCTCAGCCAAAGAAACATACCGGCAGAAACCAAAAACACGGAAATGAAAAATCCTGTAATTATGCGCCTGCGGCTGATGTTGAAGAAAAACATTTTCCGCTGAATCTGTCCCAGCATCTGAGGAGATGGAGCCTCTTCCCATCCTTCAAATGCATCGCGGGCCAGTTTGTCAATGTCGTTAGGTCCCTTTTTCATATCACGTTACGTATTAAATTTTCTTTTGTAGCATTTACTTCCAGTTTGCTTCGAATCATTCTCCTTGCTTTCATCAGTTGTGTTTTCGATGTGTTTTGAGAAATTCCAAGCATACTCGCAATTTCAGGATGCGTATAGCCTTCCATGGCATACAGGTTAAATATGGTTTTGTATCCCAAAGGCAAATCGAAAATAATCTGACGAATAACTGCCTGATCGGTTTCATACATCAGGTTATTCTCGGAGTCATTTTCATCGCTATTGTCAACAATCTCCATCATGGGTTCAATATCCTCTGTAAAACGATATTTTCGTGTGTCCCGAAGGAAATTGAGTGAGAGATTTACCATAATCCTGCGCATCCAGAAAAACAAAGAACCTTCGTGTGTGTTTTTGAACGTATCCAGATTTTTAAAAATCTTAATGAATCCTTCCTGCAGAACATCTTCGGCATCATCCCTGACCTGAACATAGCGGATACAAACAACCAGAAGCTTTCCGGCATAACGCTGGAATAACTGTGTCTGGGCTTTTTTCATCCCTTTCAGGCAGCCTTCAACCAATTCAGACTCTGTGAGGAGTTCTTTCATTTTCTATAGAACACATATTTGCATAAAGGGTTGCCTGAGTTTTTTTGATTTCTTTTCGGAAGATAGAAAAATACAGGATTTTTAATTTAAGTAATTTCTCGTATTTTTTAAATGAAATGTATTAAAGCTATGATATTGAAAGATATAAGAGTTTGCTTAAATGTTCACATTTTCTTGATTTTAGAATAATAATGATGTAACTTTCAGGTTGTAATTTTGAGATTGCTAAAACCATTTATCAATAGAAAATAGCCGTTCATCGTATAAATTTGCATGTTTTTCCAATGAAGTGCTTTGTTTTTCGCTTTAATATCAATACCTTTGCAATCCCATTTTTGAAAAGTTTTAATAATATAGCAATTTGTAAATAGAACATATATGGAAGAAGCTACAACACCACATGAAGAAACACCTGCACCTCAGCCCATGAACAGCCAACAGCTGATGGACATTATTCAGAATTCTACTGATTATTTTGAAAGGGTGGAGGCGCTCAAACAGATCAACGATCAAAATCTTTTAGCAGAGATTGCAAAGAACGATTATGACTATTACATCAAAAAGTCGGCATTAGAAAAAATCACAGATATTGATTTGATTTCTGACATTGCAAAAAATTCTTACGATTACAACCTCAGGATCGATGCTGTAAAGATGCTCGAAGATCAGGAAGCCATTGCCTGGATTGCAAAAAATGATCAGGATTATTATGTGCGTCAGGCTGCCGTTGAGAATTTGCTTGACCAGAATATTCTTTATGAAATTGCAAAGAATGACGATGACCATAATGTAAGCCGCTCTGCCATTCATAACCTCTCCGATGAAAAACTCCTTTCGGAACTGGCAAAAAATGCAAATGACTTTTATGTGCGTTTTGAAAGTGTTAAGAAAATTAGTGATATTGGTTTGTTGGTTGACGTAGCCAAAGCAGCACGTGATTTTTATGTATGTAAAATTGCCGTTTCTCAGATTACCGATCAACAGAAACTATTTGATATTGCTCAGTATGCCGAAGATAAAGACATTCGCTCACTGGGTTTAAACATGCTGACCGATCAGAACCTCATCGCAGAGCTGGCAAGACATGGCATCGATTATTATATCGTTGTTGATGCAATCCGCAAACTGGAAAATGATGAAGTGTTGTATGAAATAGCCCGTCACGACAAGGATTATTACATACGTGCCATTGCAGTTTCACGTCTTGAAGACGAAAACAGACTCATCGAAATTGCCAAGACAGACGAAGATTACTACGTACGTAAGGAAGCCGTTAAGCGAATCAAGAACCAGACTGTGCTGAACGAAATTGCTGAATCAGATGCTGATCCTGATGTTCGTAAGGAAGCTTCTTCATCCATTGAAGAGTAATTTATTTAATCGTATTCGTTTTATATTCTAAGGCACTGAATTTTATGTTCAGCGCACGAATGTCTTTTTGTTGAATTCTTTGTTAGCAAAATGCATTCAGATGAGCGGAAGTCTTCGTGGATTTTACTATTTTTGTGAGTTGTAGGTGTTGGCAAAAAGAATTTCAATATGAATCTAAAAAGTGGAGAGTCAAATAAAGGTGTTTTGATCCTGATTGGTGGAGCTGAAGACAAAAAGGATGATAAGATAATTCTTAAAAAAATTGTTTCATTAAGTACTACCCGAAAAGTTGTTGTTGTTCCAACTGCATCGGAATATCCTGATGCTGCTGCGGATAATTATTTATATGCATTTCGTGATCTCGGAGTTGAAACAGTTCATGTTTTCAATATCCGCGAACGCAGTGAAGCCGATACAGCTGATAATTTTACAAAACTTGAAGAATCGGATGTAATTTTCTTCACAGGTGGAGATCAGGTGAGACTTGTCAAAACATTAAACGGAACAGAACTTATTTCAAGAATTAAAGAACGACATCTTAATAATAAACTACATATTGCAGGAACCAGCGCAGGCGCAGCAGCAGCCAGCAACCCACTGATTTTTGACGGGGATTATCAGGGACTGATAAAAGGCTCCATTAATTTCGGAAAAGGATTTGGCTTTATTGAAAAAGTTACGATTGACACACATTTTGTCAACCGTGGCCGTTTGGGCAGACTAACTCAATTTCTTTGCACAGGTCAGAGTACACGTGGAATTGGTCTAGGTGAGGACACTTCTGTTTTTGTATATCCTGATAATACTTTTGAAGTTGTTGGAAGTGGAATGGTAACGCTGGTGAACACAGATTATGTCACTTATACAAACTATAACCAGATACCAGAAAACTCACCCATAGTAATCAACGGAATATTAACAGGCTTTCTTCAGCAAGGTACTTTTTTCGATTTAAAAAAATGGGAAGTAATCGCAGATGAAACTAATAAGTCCGGCGAATCGAAAGAAATCAATGCGAATATTCACTATATTCGTTAACCCCTTATTTATTAATACAAAACTTTAGTTACGATCTGAATTTCTTCTCAGTTCGTTGATGATTTTTAATTTTGCTTCATACGTCTTGAGGCGTTCTTTTGCTTCTTCAATTTTAGATTCAAATTCCTTGCGCATCATTTCTGAACTTTTGGAATTAGAAAAGAAGCCAATGTTGTTTTCCCAAACTGCAATATCGCTTTTCAAACCATTGATTTTTGCAAGCAGTTGATTCTTCTCCTGAATCATGATGGATACGCCCTTCCCGCCGCCCTGAACAATATTTTCGAGACGCGATTTAAATTTGAAGGCACTGCGGTCGCTGCCGCTTATTTTCAGGTTTTCAAAATGTTTGTCAATAGCAGCACGGAAGCGATCCCACAACTTGTCTTTCTGCTGAACAGGCACATGTCCTATTTCAGTCCAGAGCCGTTGGAACTCGCGCAGATGTTTTAAGTTGTCATCGTTATCTTCCGAAAGCACATAGTTTTCAACTGTTTCAATCAGTTCCGTTTTCTTCTTCAGATTTTCTTCCTGATTGGAATCAATTGTAGTGAAGAAAGCATTTTTTCGGTTAAAGAAATGATCACAGGCTGCGCGAAAACGTTTCCACAATTTCTCCGCATGTTTTTTCGGAACAGGGCCGGTCTTGCGCCATTCCTGCTGCAAACGCAGGTATTCTTCGGTCGTTCTTTTCCATTCGGTGCTTTCCTGAATGGCCTCTGCCTGCACACACAAATCAAGTTTCAGATTGATGTTGTGAATTTTTTCATCTTTTAAATAACGATAAAATTCATTTCTGTTGTGAAAGAACAAATCGTTGGCTGCTTTGAAGCGCTTCCAGATTTCATCATTGTTCTTTTTAGGAGCAAAACCAATTGTTTTCCATGCTTTCTGAAGTTCTGATACTTCATTGGTTTTATCTTCCCATTCTTTAATATTATCTAATGACAGTTCGTTTAACTGCTCGATCTTTTCACACAGAGCAGTTTTTGACATCAGGTTTTTTTCCTGCTCCTCTTTCATGCTATCGTAGTACTCAAGCCTGTTTTTGTTGATGATGTCAGATGCCGTTTTAAAACGAAGCCAGATTTCATCACGTTTATCATTGGGAACAGGACCGGAGAGGCGCCATTCCTCATGCAGTTTTTGTAATTGCTGAATGGACTTAACAACGGATGTTTCAACTAAAAGTTCTTCCGCTTTTTCACACAGCTGCATTTTCTTTTCCAGATTTTTTTTCTGGTCAAGCTCTTTCAGTTCATTGTTGATTTTAACTTTATCAAAAAAGCGTTCAACAAGGTGGTGGTAATTCTGCCAGATATTCTGAACTTCCTTTGGAGGCACAGGACCAATCTCACGCCATTTTTCCTGAATGCCGCGAAACTCATCATATGTTTTTTTCAGCGATTCTTCAGTATCAACAAGTTTTCTTAACTCTTCCAGAAGAAAGAGTTTTTGTTCAAGATTTTTTTTGCGCTCTACTTCCTGAGCTTCTTCAATCTTGGCCTTCTTTTGCTTATATTGTGAAAAAAGGGATTTAAATTTTTCATCCAGTTCGTCAGCAGGCGGATTGAAATCTTCTTTGCTGCCACCCATTTCAAGATGACTGGACAGATGCTTTTCGGATAGTTCTTTCTGCCGCTCATTAAAGGATACGCGAATAATTCCTATGCGGCTTTTTTGTTTATGAAGATCTTCTTCCAGTAGATTCTCTTCCATAGCAACGATCAATTGCTCGCGTGAGAATTCTTTAGCCTGTTCTTCAAAACGAAGATATTCTTCTTCATCTTCAATTACATGATCGGGATGAGGAAGAATCACTTCTTCAATTACAGGTTCCACTTTTGCCTTTGGCTTTCGCTTTCGGACTGCAGCTTTCTCTTCGGGTTGAACATCATTATTCATCTCAGCGTTAGCTGAAATAACACTTTCCTCCTGAGGAGCAAGCGTGTCAGGGTTCTCATCCGGATTGTTCACCGGCGGAATGGGGGTCATTTTTTCTGAATCTTCCATTTCAAATAATGGCTTTCCTAGTCTGGGGGAGCAAAGATAAAAAAATACTGCGTGTTGGAAAACTTTTTACCAATATGTTGCTATTCTTTGGCTCTTCTGTTAAAAAGAATGTACCCAAGGTTAAAAATAAAAGAGAATTCCTGTTCATCTGCGGTATAGTAATTCAGGCTAAGACTGACGGGCCCGAGCGGACTGTTATAAACCAATGCACTGGATGCAATAAAATGTCGTTTACTGAAGGGCTCTCCCAGCCAGGGGCTGAAATCTTCATATTCGTGTATTTCTCTGTAGGGTTGGAAAACAAATGCTTCCAGACGAAAGTCAAGTCGTTTAAATAAAACAAAAATATTTTTCAAGCCAAACGCACCATATGTGTATGCACGGTAATTGGGCATAAATAAAGTTTTGGATTCAGGAATGGGCTGAAAAGCAGGCGCCATCAGGGCACTGGAAGTGTAGTTTTTATAAAAGCCGGGATCAGAAAAAAGAGCTTCAGCATAAACACCACTTCTGAAGAATTTTATTTTAAAATAATGTTCAAACCTAAACCGAACCTGGTACCAGTCATGAGGCATTTCGTAATAATCCTTGTTAATAGAAGTCGATCCGGGGAAATATCGCTCAAGTCCATTAATATACCTTACTTCTGCAGATAAAAAAGTACCCTGATTCGGATAAACTTTTCTGTTCAGGGTATTTCTTTCAAAAAGAAAATAAGGCGTTACCATTTCAAAATACGTTCTGTCGGTTGTATCATAACGGCTGAAAAGATTCGTCTGGTAATAATCATCTCTTAAATGAGCCAGCGTAACTCCGGCCTCAACTCTGGCGCGATTTCCGGAAGGAAGTCCTGCATTAAAGTTCCAAAAATTTTCATTTTGTATCAGATAGGATTTTTTCTTGTCCTCAAAAAAAGTTGTAGAGCTTTGGAAAAAATCCCATTGCCCCATATTAAAGGATGACTCCAGATAAAAAGGAAGGCGGGCAGGAACATCAAATCTGCCGCGTAATTGTACTGAACTGTAAAAACGACCGAAATATGAATTTGCTGCTATGTTGAATGCAGATCGCCCTAAATATTTATACTGTAATTCGATAAAAGCTTCGTTGATCGGGCTTGATGAAACGTTTCCGCCAAAAAGTCCTACAATGTTTTTATCGCGCTTCACATCCATGACCAGATCATAAAAGCCGGTTTTGGGGTTATAGGTAGCTTTGGGATAAATATGTTCAATTTTATCATCAGCCAACAATTTAAAATATTCTGGTTTAATCTTAGAAAGTGGCGTTTGCGGGCGTTTGCGCATCAGCAATTTGCTAATGTATATTTTTTGTTGCTTGTTTAAACCTTTGTATGAAATTTCATCAATCATCAAAGGAGGCTTTTTTAAATTGAAAACTTTTCTAAGACTGTCACGCGTTACTTTATTGGTACGACGTAAAACAAACTCACGTATTTCATTGATATGACGTTTTGCTTCTACATATCCGCTGTCAACATTTGCTTTGGCTTTCGAAAAATCGGTAAGCCCAAGCCTGTGAACGACTGGCTCAAGCATAATGCTATTTTCGCAAACCACAGAGTAATTTGTTTTTGCCATCAGCATGTTTTCCACCTGATTCAAAATATTATCATCTTCAGGCGGATCGCTGTTTTGCGTAACACGGCATCCAATAATAATATCGGGATTAAAATCACTTAGTGCAACATCCGAAGGGAAATTATTATACATACCACCGTCAAACAAAAGCTTTCCGTTAATACGGATTGGCTTAAAATAAAAAGGATAGCTCATCGAAGCCCTGATTGCATCCGAAACATCACCATTACGAAAAATAACCTGAGAGTTAGATGAAATATCAGAAGCAATACAGCGGAAGGGTACAAACAAACTATCGAAATTACTTTTGCATGCAACATTGGCAGGAGCGAAGATCTCCATGAACGCATAATCAAGCAAAAAGGGAGAAACCAGATTGGTTGGAAGCTTATAACGAAAAACAGAATCGTAATTGAATTTAATATTAATCCAGGAAGCATCGGGAGGGTGTTGTTTGAAATAATAAACGTAGCGTTCGTCCACTACGCCATCGGCCCATTGCTGAAACTCTTTCGAACTGACCAGTTCTTCAATTTCATCGGGAGTGTAACCGGTTGCATACAACCCGCCAATAACAGCACCTATCGATGTGCCTGCAATATAATCGATGGGGATTTCTGCCTCTTCCAGTGCTCGCAAAACGCCAATATGTGCTGATCCTTTTGAACCACCGCCGCTAAATACAACAGCCACCCGCTGAGCCTGCAGATTTATTAAGAGGGCAGGCAGGAGCATAAATAGAATCGTGATTGCTGAACGTTTCATCCTGAAAATAATCACAGCAAATATAATTGAATTGTGGATTCAATTTTCTATGATGTAATGATCAAACATAAAAAAAAGGGAACGAAATGTTCCCCCATTTTTTATGCTTTATCAAGTGCCTGCTTTAAATCTGCAAGCAAATCACTTACATCTTCAATTCCGACAGACAACCGAACAAGACCATCGGTAATACCTGCTTTCAGGCGTGAATCGCGGGGCACTTTGGAATGTGTCATGGAAGCCGGATGCTGAATCAATGTTTCAACACCACCCAGAGAAACAGCGAGGATGCATGTATTAACACTATTCATAACGATTTCTCCGGCTTTCAAACCACCTTTTAATTCAAAGCAAATCATCGAACCGGGGCCGCTCATTTGTTTTTGCGCAAGTTCATACTGAGGATGAGATTTCAAACCAGGAAAGCGACACCACTCTACATTGGGATGCTTCTCAATCATATCAGCAACTTTGATAGCATTTTCCTGCGCACGCTCCACACGAATTCCCAGTGTTTTTAATCCGCGAATTACAAGATAAGCCTGATGAGGATCAATGTTGCATCCGGTGTTTACCATTACTGGGCGAATACGATCATACAATTCTTTTGTCTTAGTTACAATCATTCCTGCAACAACATCAGCATGTCCATTGAGGTATTTTGTCATGGAATGAAACACAACATCAATTCCCATTTCCAGCGGGCGCTGCAGACAAGGTGTGCTGAATGTATTATCAATAACGGTTATCAGATTATGTTCCTTAGCAATTTTTACAGCTTCAGCAATATCAGTAATGTCCATAGTAGGATTGGCAGGACTTTCAAGATACAATACTTTTGTATTGGGTTTAATCGCCTTACGGATATTTTCAGCATTGGATGTATTGATATAGGTAGCTTCTACACCATAACGTGAAAAATAATTTTCCATGATCATGCGCGAAGGGCCGTACACCGCATCGGTACTGACCATATGATCACCACTTTTTAAAAGCGCCATATATAATGTATTGACGGCGCCCATTCCCGAGCTGGTTGCAATACCATCATGGCCGCTTTCCAAATCTGCTACCTGACGCTCAAGAGCGCGAACAGTAGGATTAGCAATACGTGAATAAATAAAGCCTTTGGCTTCACCGGCGAAACATTTTGCGCCGTGCTCAACACTTTCAAATGCAAAAGTGGAAGTTTGATATATGGGAACCGTAGCACTACCATATTGATCTTCATGTCCACCACCGTGTATCAGGCGCGTGTTGAAACCTGCGTTCTTGTCATCCATTAAGAATAATTTTAAATTTATGAACGCAAAAGTAGTCTTTTTTTAGTATTTGGTTTATTACGTTTGTTAGGATGATTGCTGAATTAAGATTAACAGCAAACAGCGTAAATGAATGCTTGAAAGTTCAGGATGTTTTTCTTTATCTTTGCAGCCCAAATAAAAAGAATATGTTTGAAAATCTAAGCGAGAAGTTTGATCGCGCGTTTAAAGTTCTCAAAGGGCAGGGCAGGATCACAGAGATCAACGTAGCAGAAACGTTGAAGGAAGTGCGTAAGGCACTGCTGGATGCCGATGTCAATTATAAAATTGCAAAGAGTTTTGCTGAGCAGGTAAAAGAAAAAGCCATGGGGCAAAATGTACTGACGGCAGTATCGCCCAGTCAGCTCATGGTAAAAATTGTTCATGACGAGCTTGTCGAATTGATGGGTGGCGGAAAAGAAGACTTAAACCTGAAAGGACAACCCTGTGTTATTTTAATTGCCGGATTGCAAGGCTCGGGTAAAACTACATTTTCTGCAAAGCTTGCGAATTATCTGAAACATAAAAAAGGCCGCAGCATGCTCCTATGTGCAGGCGATGTGTATCGTCCTGCTGCGATCGATCAGTTGAAAGTGCTGGGCGAGCAGATTGGTGTTGAAGTTTACAGTGAAATTGAAAATAAAAATCCGGTTCAGATTGCGAAGAATGCTGTGAAGCATGCATTGGATAAAGGATATAGCACGGTCATTGTGGATACAGCCGGCCGACTTGCTGTTGACGAAGTGATGATGAATGAAATTGCAGCAATACGTGCTGCTATTCGCCCGCAGGAAATCCTTTTCGTTGTTGACTCCATGACAGGTCAGGATGCCGTTAATACAGCAAAAACTTTTAATGAACGTCTCGATTTTGATGGTGTTGTTCTGACAAAACTGGATGGTGATACACGCGGTGGTGCTGCATTATCAATTCGTTCCGAAGTAAACAAACCGATTAAGTTTGTGGGTACCGGCGAAAAGATGGACGCAATCGATGTTTTCTATCCGGAACGTATGGCCGACCGCATTCTTGGGATGGGCGATATCGTTACTTTGGTTGAGAAAGCACAAGAGCAGTTCGATTCGGAAGAAGCCCGAAAACTTCAGAAAAAAATTGCTAAGAATGAATTTAATTTTAATGACTTTCTTGGACAACTTCAGCAAATCAAAAAAATGGGGAATATCAAAGATCTGGCTGGAATGATCCCTGGAGTTGGCAAAGCGATTAAAGATATGGATGTAAATGAGGATGCATTCAAAAATATTGAAGCGATTATTCATTCTATGACACCCGTTGAACGCGCAAATCCAGAAGTAATGAACGGAAACCGTCGCAAAAGAATTGCCGATGGAAGTGGCACCAATATTCAGGAAGTAAATAAGCTGATCAAGCAGTTTGAAGATACGCGCAAAATGATGAAGCTTATGTCGAATAAAGGCAACATGATGAAAATGATGCGGAATATGCCAAGACCGAAAGGTTGATAAAGTGAATACCCCCGCCTGCCGACGCAGTCGGGCAGGGATTAACCATTAACGATTAACGAATAACAAAAAAGAATGGAACTGATAGACGGAAAAAAAATATCTGACGAAATAAAAGCAGAGATTGTTAAAGAAGTTTTAAAAATGCGGGATGCCGGCCTTCGAATGCCACATCTGGCTGCCGTGATCGTAGGTGATGATCCTGCAAGTCACACCTATGTGCGCAATAAAGAAAAGTCATGCACGGAAGTTGGATTCACTTCTTCTATTTATAGGTATCCAGAAGATCTTACAGAAGAGAAATTACTTGACATCATTGATTTTTTAAATGCGGATGATGAAGTGGATGGCTTTATTGTTCAGTTGCCTTTACCTGTCCATCTTTCCGTTGATAAAATCCTGAGTCGTATCAAACCGGAAAAAGATGTGGATGGATTTCATCCTGTTAATCTCGGGCGAATGATGCAGAATCAGCCGTCATATCTGCCAGCAACGCCAATGGGAATTGTTGAATTGCTGAAAAGATATAAAATTGATACAGAAGGAAAACATTGTGTTGTTGTTGGAAGAAGCAATATTGTCGGTACACCGGTAAGTGTTTTATTAAGCAGAAATTCAAATCCCGGAAATTGCACGGTTACTTTGTGTCATAGCAAAACACCTGATATCGCAGCTGTTTGCAGGCAAGCAGATATTCTGATTGCTGCTTTAGGAAAACCCGGTTTTGTTACAGCGGACATGGTAAAAGAAGGTGCTGTTGTCATTGACGTAGGTACAACAAGGGTTCCCTCAACAGAAACTAAGTCAGGCTTTCGTTTGAAAGGTGATGTGGATTTTGAAAAAGTTTCAAAAAAATGCAGCTACATTACACCAGTTCCCGGTGGCGTAGGGTTAATGACCGTAGTGTCATTACTGCAAAACACATTAAAAGCTGCGAAGAAAGAAATATACGGTTAGTTTTTTTGTTGCACGGCCTTTAATATGCATGCGATTAGCAACTGCTCATCGATAGGCTTTGTGACATAATCATCCATTCCTGCTTCAATAAATTTTTCTTTATCTCCGGAAATTGCATAACCGGTGATTGCAATTATAGGAGTATGTATACCAGATTTTTTCTCACGCTCTCTTATCTTACGTGTTGCTTCAAATCCATCCATCTTTGGCATTTGTCCATCCATTAAAATAACATCGAATGTTTTTTTAGAATGCAGTTCTAATGCTTGAATTCCGTTAAAAGCAGCGTCAACAAAAAATCCATTCTCTTCCAAAAGTCCTTTCATGTATAGCTGATTGATACCATCATCTTCAGCTAATAATATTTTTAGTGAAGGGGTGGGTTGCTGTGGTTTTTTCTGAATAATAACAGTTGGTTTCTCTGTAGTTTCCGAATAAGTGAAAGGGATTTCAATAGTAAAAACTGAACCTTTATTATATATGCTTTCGAAATACGCTTCCCCACCCATCATCTCTGCATATTTTTTTACAATAGCCAGCCCAAGGCCTGTGCCCGAGAATGACTTTGTAGTAGAACTATCAACCTGTGTAAATACATGATAAATTTTATGAAAATCTTCTTTCTTTATCCCTATGCCGGTATCAATTATATCAAACTTAATCGTGATCCTGTTTTCTGTTTTATCTTTCTCGCTTAAAACCAAACTAACATTACCCTTTTCAGTAAATTTAAATGCATTGCTGAGCATGTTATTGAGCATTTGCTTGACTTTGATCAAATCACCTCTTAACAGATACAAATTTTCACATTCGCACTCTGTAGAAAAAGTAATTTGTCTCATGTCAGAAATACTAGAATAAGTATATCGAAAATCTTCTATTAAATCCTGCTGAGTAAAATCAGAATAAACCATTTCAATTTTGCCGGCTTCAATCTTTGAAAGATCAAGGATATCATTAATAATACCCATAAGATTTCCGGAAGAAATACGCAGTGAATTAACAAATATCTCTTGTTCTTTTGATAACTCAGTTTTTGCTATAGAGCTGATCATTCCTGTAATTGCATTCATGGGATTGCGAATCTCATGACTCATATTGGCCAGAAACATTGATTTAGCTTTATTGGCAAGTTCTGCAGCTTCCTTTTCACGGATTATTTCTTCATTGCGGATTTGCTCGGTAATATCCCGGCAAAAAGTAATGAATTCTGAATTCAATCCATCAAGTTGAACTAATTGTGTAATACATTGAAACCAGATATACTTTCCATTCTTGTTTCTTAGTCGCATGTGGATATAAAAAGGCTGAAGACCTTGTAGTAACTGGTCAAGATATTGAAGCATAACATGTGCTTCTTCGGGATGCAGGAAATCATGAATTTTTGCAGATGAAATTTCATCAAGAGAGTACCCGGTAAGTCTTTCAGCACTGGGAGATATGAAAGAAATTGTCCCGTTTAAAAAATAACGCACTATTATATCACTTGCCTTTTCAGTTACCAGTCTGTGCTGGGCTTCTGATTTTATCAGAGCTTCCTGCGCATTGCTGAGTTCAGTTATATCTGTGATCATACCCATACCGCCCTTCACATTTTTATTTTCATCAAAGATGGGTCGGAATTCTACACTGATTATGATATCTTTTTGGGTAAGTACGGTTTTGTAGGGACCACTGAAATGTGTGCTTTGACCTTGCAATGAGCGTTGGATTGCTTCTGTCATTTCAACGCTGTTTGTTCCGGCTACCAAATCATATCCTGTTACTTTTTCTCTCTTTGCACCAATAATTTTCAAATGTGTATCATTACAATCCGTAAGAATACCGTCCTTATCATAATGAATAATTCCAATAGGGGCTGCTTCAAAAATCTGTCTGTATTTTTCTTCACTGATGCGTAAATCTTCATCCGCTTTGCGTTTTCGAAGAATACTCCAAAGGCTGTCCATCAGTAATGATAATTGGAGTAAATCCGATTCGTTGTAATCATCGTCTTTGTTGGCAACACCAGCAACCATCACGATCTTTTTCCCATCAAAAACCGGAATGCTTAAATATCTATACAAAGGAACATGACCTTTCGGCATGGTCTTTTTTGCAGGGATATACTTTTCATATTCGTTTATGATGATAGGTATTCTTTTGCGAACGGCATCTCCCCACAAACCTGTGTTTTTTACAACAAATGTTTTACTGATAGCCCCAACTTTGTTATCTTTATTTGCCATTTCTGACCAATCATACATTTCGAGAATTGTTTCATCGTGGTTTGCAAAAGCAAGATAGCCGTATTGAGATCCCGTAAGACTTACTGCTTCTTCGATGACGAAATGAATAATTTCATTTATAGATTTTTCGGCCATGTGGGAAAGACTGACCAGAACTTCCAATCTTTTTTGATTAAGTTTGAGTGATTCCTCACCTTTTTTACGCGCAGAAATATCCCGGTAAAGCATATAAGCCCCGATAGGTTTTCCGTCAAGCAGGATAGGTGCATCAGCCAGAGATACATGAAATTGTTTCCCATCTTTATTTTTTCGAATTGTTTCCAGAATTACTCTTTCTCCCGCTGAACATTTTTTTGATACTTCTTCAGCTTCACTGGCACGGTCTTCAGGAACAATCAAATCATTAATCCGCTGATTTATCGCTTCATCTTTTGAAAAGCCAAAGAGGATTTCAAATTCATTATTGCAATCAATTATTTTATCATTTGTATCAAGAACAGCAACTGCTTCTGGTGAATTGGAAAAAAGCTGCTGGAAATAAACTTTCTGAAGGTTGAGTTCCTGTAATGCATTATGAAAGTTTGTAACATCTATGTCCATGCAGAATACCTCAACAACTTTACCTTCCCAGAAAACTGGAAACAAGGAAGAAAGCACTCTACAAACAGTTCCATCAGCCTTCGTAACTTCCCATTCGCGGGGTGGAATAGGTTTTCCACTTTCAATGATTCCTTTTAATTCAGCACGAAACTCCTCTGCAATGTCTTGAAACATTTTTACGGTTTCAAAAGATTTGCCTAGCACTTCATCTGAAGTATACCCGTAAATATCATAGGAAGCTTTGTTCCAGTGCAAAACCTTTCCATCTGGGTCATATCCCTGAATGGCTACAAAAGGGCTGTTTTCTAAAACATCTTCAAATATCTGATATGCTTCCTTTGCTTCGCGCTGGGCCGTATAGAGGTCTGAAACATCTAAAATAGAAGCTGCACTTTTCCGGGTTCCTGGAATTAAGGAAACCTTAAGAAAACAATGACGAATTTCACCTTTCTGATCATGAAATTTGAAACTATAAGAATCCGGTGCGTTTGCCCCTTCACGTCTTCCAACATGATACTTCGTCATTTTCTCGAGATCATCAGAAGCAATAATGGATGTCCATTTCAATTTGCCTTCAATATCCTTCTTTTTAAAACCGGAAAGTCGCTCGAATTCTGAGTTTGCAAGAAGAATTGTAGTGTCATCATCGCTGATAATCATTGCCGTTCCAGTATTCTCAAAAATGGTACGATACATTTCTTCTGAAGTCTTCAGCGCGTCAAGTGAAAGCATGTAATCAGTATAATCTACAGCCTGAATGATAACATAAAGCTCATTTTCCCAGGTAATATAAGATGCATTCGCTTCTAAAGTTCTGATTTTTTGATTTTTGCAAATAATTCTAAACTGGATAGAAATTTTAGAGTTCTTCTCATGGAAACGCTGGAAACCTTCTTTTAAAACCTTTTCTATGTCATCTGGATGAATTTTGTCCCAGTAGGAGCTGCTTCGAATCTCTTCTTTAGTGTAACCACTTATTTCTGTGATCTTTTCATTTGTATAAATGAGATTCTCCTCACAGAATATTATGATCCCAATAGGAGAGTGCCTGAAAAGAGTATCAGCCATTGGGTTAAATCCTGTAATTAAGTCAGCCATTGATGAGAAAAAATTGAAGCATAAAATTAACAAAAAAAGAATACCAACAAAAATTCATCAATAAACATTTGTGAATTTCAAAGTAACATAAGTGAATTTAGCAGTGTACATATGTAAATTCAAGGGTGATTGCTTGTGAAATTTAATAAACTAATCTAATACTTTAATCAAAATATTTTAATTGCTAAATACCAGTATTTTAAAATATGTTTTGTTGATATACTTTAAGTTTTACTTATTATTCAATACGCTGTATTTCATCTTTATAAATGATTTACATTTGTTTGATATAATTGTATATATGTAAATTTTCTAATTTTCATTTGTTGTTGCTCTTTTTTTTACCTTTGTCAAAAATCTAATACCATGATTGAACGCATAAAATTAATCATGACAACCAAGAATCTTGTGCCGTCAGCCTTCGCAGATGTTATCGGTGTTCAACGGTCTGCTATTTCTCATCTGTTGTCTGGAAGGAACAATCCAAGCCTTGAATTTGTCCAGAAGATACTCAGGAAATATCCTGAAATAAGCTCGGAATGGCTTTTAACCGGTAAAGGTGAAATGAATAAGAAAGTATTAAGCTTGTTTGATTTTGATGAGGAAACCAAAGATAAAACTGAAGCAGAGCCTGGAATGCAGGAAATTAAGGAACTTCTTCCCAAAGAGGAAATTGAATTAACACCAATTCAACCTACTGTTCAAAAAGAAAAAGATTTACATATAAAAGTAGAAAAGGAAGAAAAGCCTGAACCGAAACGTCAGGAAACCTGCAACGAAGATATAATCAATGCTTTTATGACTGGTAAAAAGATCAATAAAATCGTGTTCTTCTACGCAGATAAGTCCTTTTCAGAATTCTATCCTGAAAATTAATAGCGTTCGGAAGGCGAAAAGAAGAAACCTCCTTCAATCACCGCATTTTCATCAGAATCAGACCCATGAACTGCATTTTCAGATAAGCTGTTGCCATAAAGCTTACGGATCGTTCCTTCTTCAGCATCAGCCGGATTCGTGGCTCCAATTAACTTTCTGAATGCTTCCACTGCATTTTCCTTTTCAAGAATTGCGACTACAACAGGTCCTGATGACATGAATTTACACAAATCCTGATAAAAAGGCCGCTCTTTGTGTACAGCATAAAACTGCATTGCCTGCTCCGAACTCATGTGTATCAGCTTCATGGCTGAAATACGAAAGCCTCCTTTGTTGATGTGTGCGAGTATGGAGCCAATGTGTCCCTGATGAACCGCAGAGGGTTTAATAATAGTAAATGTGAGATTGCTTGCCATGATTGAGAAAAATTATAGTTTAACTTCTTTTTCTTTTTAATTTTGTTTTTCTTTGGAATACGAAATTACACATTATCTGCTTGAATTCAGAAATAGATAAAATTAACCAGTTCAGAGATGCAATAGCTATTGCTTCGCATCCCTTGATTGTTTGTCATGTCAATCCTGATGGGGATACCATTGGAACTGCATTAGCATTTTACCTTTTCTTTCAGGCAAATGGAAAACAAGCGCATGTTGTTTCGCCCGGGCCGCTTCCTTCCTTTCTGGAATGGATGCCTGCTGCGAAAGACATAACATTATTCACAGAAAATCCCGATGCAGTTAAAAGCTTATTTGCCGAAACCGATTTGCTGCTGTGTGTCGATTTTAATGCAACAATCCGCGCTGGAAATCTGAAAACTTTCATTGAGGATTCTAAGGCGGTTAAAGTTTTAATTGATCATCATCCCGACCCGGAAAGCTTTGCCAGCATATGTTTCTCTGATATAAAATCATCGTCTACTTCCGAAATTGCCTGTAATTTGTTCCTAGCTTTAAGTGAAACCGAGCTGTTTGATCCTAAAATGGCCGCCTGCCTTTATACAGGAATTATGACCGATACCGGTTGTTACAGCTATTCCTGTTCTGATAAAACTCATTCAACTACAGCAGTTCTTCTGAAATCTGGTATTGATGCAGCGCGTATTCATCAACTTGTATATGACACCTATTCCGAAAAGAGAATGCGTCTGCTTGGATTTTGTCTTAGCCGACGAATGGTCGTCAATGTAGACAATCATTCTGCATACATTTATCTTAGCAAGGAAGATCGCGAGCTTTTTAATTATCAGACGGGAGATTCAGAAGGTCTGGTCAATTACGGACTTTCTATCGGTCACGTCGTGTTTGCAGCAATCATTATCGAAAGGCAGGATGAAGTGAAACTTTCGTTCCGCTCTAAAGGAGATTTTAATGTAAATGAATTTGCCAGAAAATATTTTAATGGCGGTGGGCACAAGAATGCTGCGGGCGCCAGTTCTTTTGTCAGCCTGAAGGAAACAATAAAAAAACTGGAAGAAGCAATAAATGAAAACCATGATGCGTTATTATTGCAACACAAAAAACTGTATCATGAAAATTAATATTCTAATCACTTTACTTTTTACATTATTTCTGGCTGCTTGCGGCGGAGATACTGAAACTAAAAAGCCCGATGTTGATTACAATCAGGTTAGAGATCCATTGATCAATGCAAACAAAATGATAAATCAGTCGGAGGAAGATCAGATTAAAGGATACATCAAGCGACATCAGTTGATGATGGAGAAAACCACATCAGGATTGAGATATCAGATTTATTTTGAGGGTAAGGGAAGCAAGGTGGAGAAATTCTGCCGTGTTAAACTAAAGTATAGACTCAGCCTTATCAATGGTGTTGAATGTTACAATTCAGAAAAAGATGGAATGAAAGAATTCAATGTAGGAACAGGAGAAGTTGAAAACGGCCTGAATGAAGCCGTGTTGCTGATGAAGCAGGGCGATAAAGCACGTTTGATAATCCCTTCCCATCTGGGTTTTGGCCTTGTTGGTGATGAAGATAAAATTCCTGCAAAAGCAATATTGATTTATGATCTAGAAGTATTTCAAGTAGTACAACCTAAATAAAAAAACAGATATGATGAAGAAGATTATTCTCCCGCTGGCGGCATTTGGAATGCTGATTACTGCATGTACATCAAAGTATCCGGGATACAGCGAATCGGACAATGGATTATTTTATAAAATTGTAACCGAAGGTGACCAGAAACAGAAACCGGAATTAGGCGACATTCTTACTTTTGCGATGATTTACAAAACGGATAAGGATTCCGTATTGTACGATACAAAAAGTTTGGGTGGCACTTTGCAGATTAAAGTGGAAGATCCTATTTACAAAGGGGATATCAATGAAGCTTTCAAGTTAATGTACGTTGGCGACAGCGGTGTTTTTATAGTAAATGCTGATTCTTTCTTTATGAAAAATGTAGGCCTGGAGAAAATTCCACCCTTTATCAAACCAGGTTCGAACCTTTATTTCCATATTAAAGTGATTTCGATGCAAACCAAAGAATCTTTTGAAAAAGAACAAAGAGAATTCTTGCAAAAACAACAAGCTGAGCTTGAAAAACAGAAAAGCAAAGAATGGGATGACCTGGTTGTGTATATTAAGAAAAACAACGTCAAAGCTGTACCTACAGCATCAGGAATTTACATTACCCATTTGAAAAAAGGAAAAGGTCCGACTCCGAAAAAAGGGCAGGTAGTTGAAATAAATTACTCCGGTTTTTATCTGGATAACATCATGTTTGACACAAGTGATAAGGAAATGGCCAAGAAATACAATCTTTATAATCCCAAAGCTCAGTATGCACCTTTCAAATTTGTTTTGGGCCAAAGTGAAGCCATTAACGGTGTTGATGAAGCCGTCAGGAACATGAGTGTCGGCGGAAAAGCTAAAGTTATCATTCCTTCATCACAGGCGTATGGCGAAAAAGGCGTTCCCGGGAAAATCAAGCCCTGCGCAACTTTATTATTTGAAATTGAACTTTTATCTGTTAAATAAGTGTGAAAAAGCCATAAGATAATCAAAACTTCACATACCGCAATTGATTATCTCTGGCCTGTTCCATGTAACATTAATAAAAAAAATAAAAAGATACACATGAAAAAGTCACTGTCAATTCTTATCGCAATTATTGTTATTGGTGCGATTGCTTGCAAAACAACAAGTACAACAACCGGCTTTGCGGATCCTAAAAAAATATTCCCGATTAACACAAACGGTAAAGATACGCTTGTTACTCCAAGTGGATTGAAGTATATTCTGATTGAAGCGGGAAGCGGTGCAAAAGCAGGTTATAGCCGTAAAGTCTCTGTACATTATACGGGCTATTTTCTGGATGGAAAAATTTTCGATTCATCAGTGGAAAGGGGCGAACCCATTGCTTTTCAACTGGGAATGGGGCAGGTCATCAAAGGCTGGGATGAAGGTATTGCATTACTGAAAGTAGGCGGCATTGCACGATTGATCATTCCGCCCATGCTCGGTTATGGATTAAAAGACAAAGGCCCTATACCCGGCAATTCAACATTGATTTTTGATGTAATGCTAATGAAAGTGGAAGAATGATCCGTATCCTTTTTCTGCTTTTAATCTCTTTTTCTCTGTCGGCACAAACGCAGCCAACAGGGGGCTACATCAGCAACCTGAATGCAACGGTTGTTTTTCAGCGCGACAGCACCATCATTCTTTCATTCCAGTTTGTGGATGATCATATGGTTGCACTTACAAGCACACATAAACAATTTGCATTAATGCTATTTGATGAGAAAATGAACCCTGCGGATACTTTTTATCTGAAAGATTATACGATCGATAACGGGATGATGTTGCGGAAAGATCCGCAGCATGGAAGCATATACCTTATGAATAAAAAGGGGATGGTTACTTTTTTTACAGTTGAAAATGAAAAACTGATTGCTCAGGAAAAGACACTGAATTCGAAAGACCCGCTTGTTGATTATCGTTCATTTTCGTCGAAAGTTATCGGGTTGGGGCTTAAGAAAAGCAATAAGATGTATTCCCTGTTTCAAATTGATACTATCCCGGGCGTGCCTGAAATCTTTTCTGTAAAATATAAAAAAAGAGCGAAGAATCCTTATTCGCCTGATTTTTATTTTACCCGCAAAGTGTTTTTATACACAAGCGCGGATAACCTTTGTGTAGTTGATATTCCTAATTTAAAAGTTAACCGTATTAACAACTCGTTTGTATCGGTTGAGCAAAAAATGAATGCCATTCCCATGAAGTTCGAGACGTTTGAAATCATTGATATCATGGAGGATTCGTTTTACTTTGTGGCCGCTGAGGTGCAGAAACCAAAATCATTGTTTAAATATTCTTTTTCAACAGGTAAGTATGAAATGCTGAAAATTATTAATTTTAAAGTGGCTTACAACTTTCAGTTCTTTAATAGTAAGCTTTACTTCATTGCAAAAGTTCCCGGTAAATTTCACGGTGTTTATTCTGTTTCATTTTAAGGAGGGAGTTTATGAAAATTTCTATCGTCCGAAGAATTGCAATCATTAGCTTTTTTGTTTTGTTTGTATCCTTGATGTTTTGTTGCAAAAAATCGAACAATACGAGACGAATTGCTCAAAAATGGCAGGTGCATAAATACATCATGAATCTGGGCGATAGCACGCATTTGTTCGATTCACTTTTTATGAACTATCAACTGGACTTCAATAAAAACGGCTCTTATACTGAAATTTATTACACACCTGCCAATCAAAAAATGCAGATATCAGGCACCTGGCTGTTTGAAGATAAGTACGAAACATTGCAGCTGAAAGACACTGTTATCAGAAAATTCAGGATTTCTCAACTCACAAAAGATCGTCTTGATTTGCTGGATTCCATGAATTATGAATTGGAAATGATTCCTTTCTGACATGGTAACTCAAATATTAACGAATGAAAAGGCTGGGTACCAATGGATCGATGTCAGTGATCCAACGGAAGCCGAATTGAAAGAAATTGCTGTTCAGTATTCTCTGCATCCAACGTCTGTTCAGGATTGTCTCGAGCCAGAGCATCTTCCAAAGTTTGAAAAAATCGATAATATTATCTTTATTATTTTCAGAATTTATGAAGAGAAATCAACCTGGCGCGACAACACGGTAAGACAACTAACAAGAAAGATTGCTATTTTCAGTGGCGAAAATTTTATTATTACTGTTCACCGGCAGGATCCAACATTTTTAAAACCTGCAATCGACAAGTCGGAACCCCGCGATGGACAGCCTGTTACACAAACACGTCTTTTGCTAAACTTACTTAATTTTTGTATTCGTACTTACGAAAAACCGTTTAAAGAAATTTCCGAAAAACTGGAGGAAGTGGAAAACCGCCTGTTTGAAGGTAAACCCCGCGTAGCTCTGATACAACAACTTTTCCTTCTGAAGTTGAAAGCATCTGTTTTTTCAAAAATGCTGGAGATGATGGATCTTATTATCCCTGAATTGTATTCAGAAGCTCAAAAATTGAAGCCACTTTTCCAGGATACACGCGAGCTTTCGAAGCGATATTTTTTCAGGGCTTCCCACATGACGGATAACATCAACAACACGATCAATCTTCAGTTATCACTGCAATCATACAAAGCCAATGATGTGATGCGTGTGCTGACTATCTTTTCTGTCTTTTTTCTGCCTGCTACTTTTATCGTAGGAATATATGGAATGAATTTCGAATTCATGCCTGAGATAAATAAAGAGTGGGGCTATCCCGCAGTAATGCTATTCATACTGCTCGTATCCATTGTAATCTTTACCTGGTTTAAACGAAAAAAGTGGTTGTAGTCATCTTAGATGCAACAAACAGATATACTGCAGGCCTTTTCCCAATTTCGGGTTTTCTTTTTTTCCAGTCACCGACAGTATAAGTCCGTATGTATTGACTGTTTAATGTAAGATCAGCAGCTATACACAGCTTTGTAAAAGGATCTAAAGTAGCCAGCAAATCAGCCAGCATCTTATCATTGCGGTAAGGTGTTTCAATAAAAATCTGCGTCTGGTTAAACTTTACAGAATTCTGTTCAAGCTGATGAATTCTTTTTACACGTTCATTTTTATCTACGGGAAGGTAACCATGAAAAACAAACGACTGTCCGTTCATTCCGCTTCCCATCAATGCAAGTAGTATAGATGAAGGTCCGATCAGCGGGATAACGCGTATATTATGTTCGTGGGCAGCAGCAACAATCTCAGAACCCGGATCAGCAACAGCAGGGCAGCCGGCCTCGCTCATCAATCCTGCATTTTTTCCTGTTTTAACGTAAGCCAGAAACTGTTTTATTACATCCTTCTTATCCGTATGGTCGTTGAATTCAAGAATTTCCTTTTCACGAATGTCTTTAACACCGCTGGATGAAAAGACCCGACGTGCCGTTCGTGCATTTTCTGCAATGTAAAAATTAATGTTATTCATCCATTCAATATTCAAAGAAGGAAGCACATCGGATGATGCTGATTCGCCTAAAGGAACAGGAAATAAATAAAGAGATCCGGGAAGGAGAGGAGTACTCATGAAATTACTTTCCGAATTTTTTGCAGCGGAATTTCTTTTTGCTTTTGAAAATGCTGAATGGTTTTACAAAAATCTTATATAGTATCGATCGTTTGTTAAACAATCTCCGCACCGGATTCCATCCTTTGCCTTGTCTGCATTTTCCTTTATCAAAACTGACTTTAACGGCAACATAAAGATCCAGCCCTGTAAAATCTTTTGTTCCTAAAAACGGGCTCAGCTTCTCTGTCCCAACAGTCACACTTAATACACGAACGGCAAGACCCATTCGTAATGACTGCATATCATAGACTGAAACAGGCAAATTCACTTCCCATTTTTTTCGTTCATATCGGGGAGTAAACGCAAACTGAGATGCTCTGCGAATACCGGTTTTACTGAAATGCAGAGGATAAACTATTGTACCATTAAAATACCAATTCTTTGTATATCTGTAATCATACTGAATGCTGAGTGCTGTTGGCAAGCCAATGCTGATATTATTTCCCGCTAGAAACTGATCGGGCGAGCCAGTGCCAAAATGATAATTCATTTCGTTGTTAATCTGCGTCTGGTTACGGTATTTAAATGTATCTATGCCATTCCAGATAGTACTTACATCGTTGAATGAGTATTTTGCTGCGTTGCTTTTGAACTTTATTCCACCAATATCAAGTATCGAGACGCCCAGCTTCCAGTCGTAATCTCTGTATGTTTGTGAGCAGGGTTTATGAAACCCGTTATAGCCAACCGAGGGTTTATTCATCAGGACAAAGCCCAGATCGAAACCCCAGCCTCTGCCACTGAATAATTTGCCACCACCTGTTCCGCCACCTGCATAATCAAATGGACCGCCATAACCGAAAGATGCATTCAGATTGTCGATCTGCATCACGCTATCGTTAAGAACATTGTAGGTGAATTTATTGTTGTTTAAATAACCTCCATAAATACCAAAGAGCTTTTTTACCGATGCACCCACCGCAATCAACTTTGTCTTTTCGTGCTTGATTATATATGAATAGCTGAGTCCGATTTCACCCCATCCCGCAGCTGCCCATCTGAATTTGTCGGCAGTATATGTTTTGTTCTGCAAAGGTGCATAATCGGTTCCTTCGTATGCTAACTTTGCAACATGAAAAGGTAAGCCTTTCATACTTGTTGCAAAGCGAATCCCGTCGATCAGTGCAAAGGAATGTCTTCCCAGCGACATCATAAATTCGGGTCCCTGCAGGCGAATGCTTGAGTATAATTTCTTATTCTTCGAATTGTATTTATCAAAGATCATCGTGCCGTCGCGGTTTTCACGATCGGTAGTATAGTTGTTGTCTTTAAAAAGTTTGGTGAAGTAATAATCGTTTTTACTCATATACACCATGTTGTTTTCAGCGAAAACATCCAGTGTGAGTATATTTATGTCGAGCCAGAAACGGGAATCAGCCATTCCGGCCGGGTTAATCAGCGGACTGTTCACACCCGAAGTTGTGCTGTTTACAACACCCAGTAATTCCTGAGAATATCCGGCTGTACGGAAAATTAAA
>JAZDMK010000048.1:0-9893 GCA_043800975.1 Bacteroidota bacterium
TTGTTCATTTTAAAAAAATCCCGTAGGTTTGGCTTTTCATGATAAAATAATTTTTGATTATGGTGAACGAACAATTGTTGAACCCTAAAAGCATCGTGGTTATTGGTGCATCTAACGATGTGGCCAAGCCAGGCGGTAAAATCCTGAAGAACATCATTGATGGAAATTTCAAAGGAAACCTTTATGTTGTTAACATGAAAGAAGATGAAGTGCAGGGAATAAAAAGTTTCAGAGATGTAAATGAACTGCCGGATGTAGACCTTGCCATATTAGCGATTGCTGCAAAATTTTGTCCCGAAACGGTGAAGACTCTTGCCGACAAAAAAAATACTCGTGGATTTATTATCCTTTCAGCTGGCTTTCATGAAGAAAGTGAAGAGGGTGGAAAACTGGAAGCCCAGATTGTAGAAACAATAAACCATGTGGATGGTGCGCTGATTGGGCCCAATTGTGTAGGCATTATGACGCCCAAGCACCACAGCATATTCACATATCCGATTCCAAAACTGAATTCCTCCGGTTGTGATTTTATTTCCGGATCGGGTGCAACTGCATGCTTTATCATGGAAGCAGGGATTCCAAAAGGATTAACTTTTGCGAATGTGTTTTCTGTTGGAAACAGCGCCCAGATGGGTGTTGAGGAAATTTTAAAATATCTTGACGAGTCGTTTGATCCCGAAAAAAGTTCGCGTGTAAAACTTCTTTACATTGAAAATATCGACAAACCCGAAATGCTTCTCAAACATGCATCGTCGCTTATCCGCAAGGGATGCAGAATTGCAGCTATCAAGGCAGGAAGTTCGGAAGCAGGAAGCCGCGCAGCCTCATCACATACGGGGGCGTTGGCAAGTCCAGACACAGCAGTGGAAGCTCTTTTCCGTAAAGCAGGAATTGTGCGTTGCTACGGACGTGAAGAGTTAATTAGTGTGGCCTCTGTTTTTATGAGCCCCAGACTGCAAGGGAAAAATATTTGCATTATTACGCACGCAGGCGGTCCTGCAGTTATGCTTACGGATGCTTTATCGGAAGGCGGATTAAATATTCCCGCAATTCAAGGTCCCGCAGCAGAAGAATTATTGACAAAATTATTTCCGGGATCATCCGTTGCAAATCCGATTGATTTCCTTGCTACAGGAACAGCAGAACAATTGGGTATCATCTTGGATTATGCAGACAACAAATTTGATATGGTTGATGCCATGGTTGTCATTTTCGGAACACCCGGATTGTTTCCTGTTTTCGATGTTTATAAGGTTTTGCATGAAAAAATGCGCGTGTGCAGAAAACCCATATTCCCTGTGCTGCCATCAACACTGACGGCTGGTCCGGAAGTCGCTGAATTCATTAGCAGAGGACATATAAATTTCCCGGATGAAGTTGTATTGGGCAGAGCACTTTCAAAAGCAATGAGGGTAAACAAGCCGGCACCTGCAAAAATTGAAATGCCAAAACTGAATGAAAAAGCAATTCGTACGTTAATAGATCGTTCTGATGAAGGATATCTAAGTCCTGAAAATGTGCAGGCTTTGCTTGATGCTGCTGGTATATCAAGAGCCGGTGAAGCGGTTGTCAATTCTGCAGCCGATGCTTCGTCAGCAGCCGAAAAACTTGGATTTCCTGTTGTGATGAAAGTTGTGGGTCCAGTTCATAAATCGGATGTGGGTGGTGTTGTGCTCAATGTAAAAGACAAGGCTACTGTTGAAAAAGAATTTGATCGTATGATAAAAATAAAAGATACAACGGCTATTCTTTTGCAGCCTATGCTGAACGGAACAGAACTCTTTGCAGGAGCAAAACGGGAGGATAAATTTGGTCATCTGGTGATGTGTGGGCTTGGCGGAATTTTTATTGAAGTATTAAAGGATGTAAACGTTGGTCTTGCTCCTTTGATGAAAGATGAATCACTAGAAATGATCCGCGGATTGAAAAGCTATAAGTTGATTCAGGGCGTGCGCGGACAGGAAGGTGTGAATGAAGAAATGTTTGCTGATATTGTTTGTCGTTTGGCAGCATTGGTTACAATCGCACCCGAAATCAGTGAGATGGATCTGAATCCATTGCTGGGTAAAGCTGACAGAGTGATCGCTGTAGATGCCCGTATTAATATTGAAAAGAAAAAATAGGAAAATGAAAAAATTATTATTCTTTGCGTTGACATTTGTGTTTATGCAATCGCAGGCACAGCATAAGGATACGCTTTTAATTACGGGTGTTGGCGATATTATGCTCGGAACTATGATTCCATCTAACCTTTATCTTCCGCCCAATAATGATTGCAGCAATGAGCTTTCGAAAGTAAAGCAGATTCTGATGGAAGCAGATGTTGCCTTTTGTAATCTTGAGGGTGTTCTTACGGATTCTAAAGCAGGTCAGAAGAAATGCAGTAAATGTTATACTTTCGGGATGCCGACTAAGTATGCTCAATGCCTTGTGGATGTTGGCTTTGATTTGATCAGCACTGCCAATAATCATGCATCGGATTTTGGTGCTGTTGGAAGACAAAGTACAGTAAAAACCCTTGAGAAAGCGGGCTTGCATTATGCCGGTTTTTTATCAACCCCCTATACAATATTCGAAAAAGACAGCATCAAATATGGATTTTGCGCTTTCTCTCCGGAAGGAGGAAATTGCAGTATTAACAATATTCCCGAGGCTCAGCGCATCGTTCGTAAACTGGATTCGCTCTGCGATGTGGTGATTGTTTCTTTTCACAGTGGATGCGAAGGAAAGGCGTTTCAGCATGTTCCCTGCACAAATGAAATCTGTTTCGGATACAACCGTGGTAATGTTTGTGACTTTTCGCACAAAGTAATTGATGCAGGTGCTGATATCGTGTTTGGCCACGGGCCTCATGTAACAAGGGCTGTAGAGTTATACAAAGACCGCTTTATTGCCTATAGCATGGGAAATTTTTGCACATACAGCAGCATTAGCATTTCCGGTGTTAATGGACTTGCACCGATGTTTAAAATTTACACGGATCGCAAAGGGGCATTCCTGAAAGGAGAAATTGTTGCAACCTACCAGATAAAACCACAACCTGTTTTAATTGACGAGCAAAAGCGCGTCATTAAAGTAATACAGGATTTAACGAAAGCTGATTTTCCATCTTCTCCACTTATTATCAGTAATGATGGATTGATGACGAAAAAGAAATAACTCGCTTATTTATAACCAGCGAAGTCGTTTAAATGTCAAAACAACAAGTGCCGGAATGGTAATGCTGGCGCCTATTACAAACCAGAATGTATAGGGATTTGCTTCGCTCGAGTTTGGGACATTCATTCCAAACAAACCCGAAAAAATGGAAGGTATCATTACGCAAATTGTAATGATTGTTAAACGCTTCATCACTAGGTTCAGATTGTTTGAAATAACAGAAGCAAAGGCATCCATCATTCCCGTAAGGATTTCGCTGTGGATGGTTGCCGTTTCAAAAGCCTGTTTGTTTTCAATAACAACATCTTCGAGCAATTCTTCGTCCAGTTGCTCATTGTCTACATATTTTGCCCGTTGCAGCTTTGCTAATAGCATTTCATTTGACTTCAACGATGTCATAAAGTAAACGAGCGTTTTTTGAATCACCAGAAGCATATTAAGCTGACTGTTTTCGATCGATTTACGGATATCCTTTTCAATCTGATTCGTTCTGCGTACAATGATTTTCATGAAACGCAGATAATACGTGGCTGAAAGCTGAAACAAATACAAAATAAAATTATGACGGTTTTCTATATCAAAACCTTTGATTTTTCCTTCGATGATATCATTGATAATTTCATTTTCGCGGTCACAGAGTGTGATGACAGAATTGGCGGAAATAAGCACTCCCAAAGGAACTGTGAAAAATGAAAAGTCGTTGTTGGCAACATATACTGGTACGCGAAGTACAATCATTAACCAGCGTCCGCTGATTTCTGTACGCGCACGTTCGTCAATGTCGAGGATATCTTCGATGAATTCTTCGGGAACTAAATAATCCTTTTTTAATTTTTCAATTTCTTCGGTGCTGGGATCAGTGACGTTGATCCAGCAGTTTTTAGAATAAAACTGGGTTTGTTTTATTTTCCCGTTTTCTTGTTTGTAAAAGTTGAACATAAGCTTGCATTTTTACTGTTTGACAATAGTTGAATTGAGTAAAAAATCAACAAGTTATTTTCCGGTGTTTGGCTTTATACTACAACATCTGCAAATACAAGCAATGCAGCAAAGCTTAATCACATTTTTTTGTTTGTCCTGGATTGCATTCATAAGCACCTCCTTTTTTGAGCCCGGGGCAGGTTGCTTATGAATAAAAGAAACCTGCTCAGCAGCCGCTGATATTTTTAATTCGTAACGCAGGTCCCTCGTCCATTTTAGTTTTTTTTGGATTGGTTGCTGCAAAGATATACATATTTTTTAAATTTCAAACTAAGTGAAATCCGAATGTTTTATTTTAAAAAAAAAGTTTAAATTTGCCCATACTTACTAAACCAGATATTATGAAAAAGAAATTATTTATTACAATGCTTACAATTGTTGCACTTACTTTGTCTACACAGGCTCAGATATTGAAAAAAGGCAACACTATAATTGATGGATATTATGGATTTCCTAATATGTATGGCACATCAATTAAAACAAGCTATGCGAATTCAAATACTGCTTTTGATGTAGACCCCGGAATGATCGGACCACTAGGCGGAAAAATTGAATATCTTTTGTCAGATAAAGTTGGGCTTGGACTCAACGGATGGTATTCCAATGCATGGGTAAAGTGGACTGAAGATCAGCAAGTTTTGGTTGCCGGAAGTACAACGCAATATGAAACAAAAACTTACAATTACAAGGTTGAAGCGCCTCGAACTGATGTCCTTGTCATGTTTAATTATCATTTTGTAAATACAGAATCAGTAGATTCCTATTTTTGTGTTGGAGCAGGATACCATAACCGAACTTTTAGGTATGTTACGGATGATCCTAATTTTAACGATGACGGATTTGAAATACCTATTCCTTTTAATGCACGTGTTGGTATTGGAATGCGTTACTTTTTTGTTGAAAATTTCGGAATAAACATTGAATTTGGCTTAGGCGGTCCTCTGTTGCATGGTGGAATTTGTGCAAAATTTTAATCAAATATTATGAAAAAAATATTGATATCTCTTGGATTTGTCCTTTGCTTTTCTGCTCTGTCACTGGCTCAAAACACAACATACAATACAAATGAAAAGGTGGAAAAAGAATGTGTGATTGTTCGTGTTAAGTACGGATTGAAAAAACTTGGATTTACACACAACATATACATTGAAACCGGTGAAGCAAAATTTCATTCTTTAAAGGGAAAGGTAGAGAATACCGAAGCGGGAATTGTAAAAGTATATGATGATGATGGCAAAGTTTTGATGCTTAAAAATGAAGCCGACCTTTTTGGATATGTGCTGGGGCAGGGCTATAATCTCATTGATTCGTTTACGATAAAAATCATTAACGACGAGTATACACAATATGTTTTTTGCAAATAAAGCAAACAAATAATACTTTTATAACCGCAACCAAAACGTTGCGGTTTTTTTAATTCTGAATATTTATGAAAAGTGAAATTCCAATTCATATCGTTTGCACAACTGATGAAGCAAAACAACTCATCGAAGCACATAAAAACTTTTTTGTTTCCAATTGTGGATGCCGTGAAGAAAATGGAAAATGCAAACAATCACGAATGGATGTTTGCCTTAATTTTTATGAAAACACAGAAGCTAGTGGATCCGGTAAACACACAATTTCAACGAAGGAAGCAGAGGAAATTATAAAGGAAGCTGTAAACAAAAAACTTGTCCCGCGCCCGTTTCGAAGTGATGACCGCAAACGTATTGATGGAATCTGTTTTTGTTGCAACGACTGTTGCTGGTACTTCCGCAACAGAGATGAAGCTTGTGATAAAGGTGCATTCATTGAGGAAACAAACAAAACAATATGTGCACATTGTGGCCTGTGTGTCGATGTTTGCTATTTTAAAGCAAGAAAAAGAAAAGACGGAGTACTTTTTATTGACATGGAAGAATGCTATGGTTGCGGATTGTGTGTTTCAGAATGTCCGAATGAATGTATTAAAATGATAAAACGAAATGTGATAAAATGAAGAAGTATCCGATTTTTGTTGGTGGGAAATTTGTTGAAACGTCCCATATTATTGAAGTTGCGAACCCGTATGATGGAAAAGCTTTTGCTACCACTTTTCTGGGAGGTGAGCAAGAATTGGAGGCCGCCATTCAGGCAGCGCAGAATGCAAAAAGGGTAATGGCTGAAATGCCTTCCTACAAGCGCTCGGAAGCACTGGCATATGTTGCCGCTGAACTAATTAAAAATCGTGAATCACTGGCCGAAACTCTATCGTGTGAAGCTGCAAAGCCATTTATCTATGCGCTTGCAGAAATTGATCGTGCTGCATCCACATTTTATGTTGCTGCTGAAGAAGCCAAAAGAATTCCGCGTGAATATCTGGCAATGGACTGGACAGCTAGTGCTGCCGGAAAAGAAGGCTTTGTTAAATATTTTCCGGTTGGAATCGTTGCAGGCATTGCGCCTTTCAATTTCCCTATGAATCTTGCTTGTCATAAAATTGCTCCGGCATTAGCAGCAGGCTGTCAGATTATTTTAAAACCAGCAACACGCACACCTCTGTCCACTTTGAGACTGGCGGAAATTATTGATCAGACAGATCTTCCTAAAGGATGCCTTTCTGTTATTCCGATGGACAGAGCAACCGGAAATATACTGGTTACCGATGAACGTTTTGCATTACTTACATTTACCGGCTCTCCCGATGTAGGCTGGAAAATGAAGACAGATGCCGGAAAGAAAAAAGTGGTATTGGAATTAGGTGGAAACGCGGGCGTAATTGTTACACCATCGGCAGATTTTGAAATGGCAGTGAAAAAATGCGTGATAGGAGCTTTTGCTTATCAGGGGCAGGTATGCATTCATACCCAACGCATTTATGTGCATGATTCAATCGTTGAAAAATTTCTGAATGAATTTGTTTCAAATGCAAAAGCATTGAAGCATGGGCATCCCACAGATCCGGAAACAAAAATAACTTCCATGATTGATGAAGAAAACGCAATTCGTGTGGAAAGCTGGATTCAGGAAGCTGTTGCTCAGGGAGCCACACTTCTTTGCGGCGGAAAAAGAAATGGAACATTTGTAGAGCCTTCTGTTCTGACAAATGTAAAACACAAAATGAAAGTTAGTGAGTGTGAGATTTTCGGCCCTGTCGTGGTTATTGAAAAATATACGGATTTTAAAAATGCAGTTGAACAGGTAAACAACAGTCGTTTTGGTTTGCAGACAGGCGTATTTACCAATGATGCACGTGAAATTGATTATGCTTTTCAGCATTTGGAAGTGGGCGGTGTAATGATTAACGAAACTTCATTGTTCCGCACGGATCATATGCCCTACGGCGGAGTAAAGGATTCCGGGCTGGGTAGGGAAGGTGTTCGCTATGCAATTCTGGATATGATGGAGCCGAAACTTCTTGTCAGGAATGTTTGCTGATTTGGGCAACAGTAATGAAGGAATTATTACTTTTGCAATTGCTTTCAAATTGCTGAAATGAACCCAACTCTGAGAAAACGCATTATTAAAATTTACTGGCTTTTGGTCATTGTTCCAATTGTAAGCCTTCTTTTGATGATTTTTATAATTTCACAGGGATGGTTTGGATACATGCCTGATTTTAAAGAACTGGAAAATCCCAAGAGTAATTTATCTTCAGAAATCTATTCAGCTGATGGTGTTCTTCTAGGGAAGTATTTTATTCAAAATCGTTCGAATGTACATTATTCAGATCTTTCACCAAACCTTGTGAATGCACTTATTGCAACGGAAGATGTACGTTTTAACAAACATTCGGGTATAGACTTCAAAAGTTTTATTCGCGTATTTGTTGGTGTTCTTACCGGAAATCGTGGTGCAGGCGGTGGAAGCACAATTACACAGCAGCTTGCAAAAAATCTTTTTCCCAGAGAAGATGATCCCGGTATGTTCAGAATGGGAGTCATCAAACTGAAAGAGTGGATTACTGCAGTGAAGCTCGAGTATAATTACACGAAAGAGGAAATCATCGCCATGTATCTGAACACGGTTGAATTCGGAAATCAATCGTTTGGAATTAAGTCGGCTGCCAAAACCTATTTCAACAAAACACCTGATTCATTAAATGTTGAAGAGTCTGCATTATTAATCGGGATGTTGAAAGCACCTACCTTTTATAGTCCGATAAAAAATCCTAAAAATGCCATGATGCGCCGTACGACTGTATTGACGCAAATGTATAAATACAAATATTTAACAAAACAACAATTCGATTCTATCTGTGCACTTCCCATCGATATGTCTCATTTTAAACTTCAGGACCATAAAGAGGGTCTGGCACCCTATTTCCGTGAGTACCTGCGACAGGAACTCGAGAAGTGGTGTCTGTTGAACAAAAAACCGGATGGCACAAATTATAATTTGTACAAAGACGGTCTTAAAATATACACTACGATTGATTCCCGTATGCAGCGATATGCTGAAGAAGCCGTTAATGAACATATGAAAATGTTGCAGGGGCTATTTTTTAAACACTGGAAAGGTATGAAGAATGCTCCTTTCGATTGGACAATGAATTCGAAAGGTATCGCAGAAGTTTACGAACAAGGAAAAAGAAGAAGTGACAGGTATATTAGTATGAAAAAAGCCGGTGCTTCCGATGAATTGATAGATAAGGCTTTCAACACACCAATTCCCATGTCTGTGTTCACATGGAAAGGAGACAGAGATACTGTCATGTCGCCTATGGATTCTATCAAATACTATAAATTTTATTTGCAGGCAGGATTCATGGCTGTGGAACCCCAGACGGGGTTTGTTAAAGCATATGTGGGCGGAATTAATTATCGTCACTTTATGTTTGATCATGTTGTGGTTGGAAAAAGACAGGTTGGTTCTACCTTCAAACCATTCTTATACACTCTGGCAATGCAGGAGGGTGAATTCACACCTTGTTCAAAAGTCCCCAATATTCCTGTTTCATTTGATCTGGGTGATGACAAGCCGCCCTGGACTCCACGTAACTCCAGTGATGCACGCGAAGGCGAAATGGTGACACTGAAATGGGCACTTGCCAATTCGGTGAACTATATTTCTGCATTTTTAATGAAGCGCTATAAACCAGAAGCAGTTATTCAGATCGTGCGCAAAATGGGTATAACAACACCCATAGCTCCTGTGCCCTCAATTTGCCTGGGTTCGTGTGATCTTTCGTTGTATGAAATGGTAGGTGCATTTGCTACCTATGCGAATAAAGGAAGATACATTCAGCCCATTTTTGTTACTCGCATTGAAGATAAAAACGGAAATATACTGGCCGATTTCCGCCCCAAATCAACCGAAGCTTTTAGTGAAGAAACGGCTTGCCTTATGCTGGAGTTAATGAAAGGTGTTATTTTAAACGGAACAGGTGCGCGACTGCATTATACATATAACCTGAAATATCCGATTGCAGGTAAAACCGGTACAACGCAGAACAATTCGGATGGTTGGTTTATAGGCATTACGCCTCAGTTAGCTGCTGGAGCCTGGGTGGGAGCCGAAGACCGCAGTGTGCATTTCCGTTCCACTGATTACGGACAGGGTGCTGCCATGGCTTTGCCGATTTGGGCGATCTTTATGAAAAAAGTATATGCCGATAAAAAATTAAATATCTCAAAAGGAGATTTTGGCGGGATGGATAAAATTAAAGACCGCCTCAATTGTACTGGCAATGAGGAAGTAGTTCCCGAACCAGACGATATGTTCGATCACGGAATTCGTTAAAAAACAAAAGTTACTCTTTTACAAAATTGATTTCAAAATCATCAATTAAA
>JAZDMK010000056.1:0-4335 GCA_043800975.1 Bacteroidota bacterium
CCAACGACATCTCTACCGACCAGCGTGTGCATAAAATGTGTCTGTATCTCTCTCAAAAGGGAATGGATGTTTTATTGGTTGGGAGAAAACGCAGCTTCAGTTTACCACTGGAAGAGCGTTCATACCGGTGCAAGCGAATGAGGCTTCTATTCTGCAAAGGACCTCTTTTTTATGCTGAATACAATTTTCGATTATTTTTCTTTTTACTATTTCGACGTGCAGACCTTCTTGTTTCAAATGACCTGGATACATTGCTGGCAAATTTTTTAGTTCGCGCCCTCAAACGCTCTAAACTCGTTTATGACAGTCACGAATATTTCACCGGAGTGCCTGAATTACAGCATAATTCTTTTGCACGAAGAACCTGGATTGCTATCGAAAGGCTCACAGTACCCAGAGTAAAACGAATGATGACCGTCAGTACTTCGATTGCAAAAATGTATGAGGAATTATACAAACGGGAAGTATTTGTAGTAAGAAATGTTCCATCTATTCAATTTCAAAATGCACCTTTAAGTTTTGAAGAAAAAACAAACCTTAGAGCAGAATTGGGATTACCCATCGATAAAAAATTAATCATTCTTCAGGGCGCCGGAATCAATGTTCAGCGCGGTGCCGAGGAAGCCGTTCTTACAATGCAGCATCTGGATAACTATTGTCTGCTCATCATCGGTGGCGGTGACGTTTATAAAGATTTAAAGAAGCAGGCGACAAATCTTTCGCTTCAGGATAAAATAATTTTTAAAGATCGCATGCCGTTTGAACTTCTGCGAAAGCATACGCGGGCGTGTGATCTTGGCTTATCGCTTGACAAGGACCTGAGTGTAAATTATCGCTTTAGTCTTCCCAATAAAATATTTGATTATATCCATTCCGGAATCCCGGTGCTGGCTTCGTCTCTGGTAGAAGTCAAAAAAATGATCGGTGAATTTGATGTGGGTGATTTTATTGAAAACCACGACCCAATGCACATTGCTCAAAAGATAGAAGCCATGTTTGCCAACGAAGACCGGATGAATAGATGGAAACACAATACTATCAAAGCAGCTGAGAGGTTGTGCTGGGAAAATGAAATCCAAATTCTTGAACAAGTTTATAAAGATTATGCAGAATAAAAAACATGTTCACATTGTCTCATTCGACGTGCCGTATCCGCCGAACTATGGGGGCGTTATCGACGTATTTCATAAAGTGCGTTGTCTTTCGGAAGCCGGCATTGCAGTTACTTTGCATTGTTTCGAATATGGAAGAGGAAATCCAAAGGAGCTAAATCAGTATTGCGACGAAGTGTATTATTACAAGCGTACACGCA
Source organism: Bacteroidota bacterium (assembly GCA_043800975.1). Classification (GTDB taxonomy): domain Bacteria; phylum Bacteroidota; class Bacteroidia; order Bacteroidales; family JAHJDW01; genus JAZDMK01. The sequence goes on from JAZDMK010000056.1 coordinate 1,313, forward strand.
ATCCGTTCCGGCTTTTTAACAAACGACCTTTTATCGTTACAACTCGTTCTTCGGAGAAACTTAAAAAAAGATTATTAAAAGACAAGTCACCGGTATTGCTTGAGGGACTTCATGTGTGTGATATTTTGGAAGATTCCCGTTTTACCGGAAGAAAAATATTTTACAGAGAGAGTAACATTGAGCATTTTTATTACAGAGCGCTAGCAAATGCTGTAGACAAGCCATTGAATAAAAAATACTTTCTTGCCGAAGCAGCTAAGCTTGAGAAATATGAACCTGTTATACGCAATGCGACAGCACTGCTGGTTGTAAATCAGGATGAGACCGTTTATTTCAAACACAATTATCCTGAAAACAAAGTTGTTTTTTTACCGTCATTTCATGAAAATTCAGAAGTAACGGCAATTCCCGGAAAAGGCGATTTTGTTATGTTTCATGGTAACCTGAGTGTAGCTGAAAATAACAAGGCAGCAACCTATATTGCTGAAGAAATCGCAGCGAAACTGCCGGATGTATCCTTTGTTATTGCTGGCCGTGAGCCGGATTCTATATTAAAGAAAATGCTAAAGGAATATTCAAATATTCGTTTGATTGAGAATCCTTCAATGAATGAAATGACACAACTGATGCGTGATGCGCATATTCATTTGATGATTACTTTCCAGGCAACAGGGCTTAAATTAAAATTATTAAATACACTTTATCAAGGTCGTTTTGTTATTGCAAATCCCTATATGGTGCTTGGAAGTTGCCTTGAAGAATTGTGTACAATCTGTAGCAATCCAACAGAGATTCAATCAGAGATTCGTAAAAAAATGTTGCAGTTATTTACAGAAGAAGAAATTGAAAATAGGAAAAAAGATTTAAATCTTCTTCATTCCAATAAATCGAAAACGGAAACTTTATTACGGTTGCTGTTTAGTTAGCATTAGCTTCAACAACGGTGCCATCAAGGCATCGGAGAGTACGCGCCGGATATTTTGAGATCATCAGATAGTCGTGTGTGCACATCAAAACCGAAGTTCCGCTGGCATTGATATCAAAAAGTAATTTCATAATTTCTTCGCTGGTATCCGGATCCAGGTTGCCGGTAGGTTCATCGGCAAGAATTAATTCCGGATCATTTAACAGTGAGCGGGCAATACAAACACGCTGCTGCTCGCCACCCGAAAGCTCGTGGGGCATTTTATTTCCTTTTGTAGAAAGACCCACTTTTATTAAAACATCATCGATGCGATCCTGAATTTTTATTTTATCGGTCCAGCCTGTTGAGCGTAAAACAAAAGCCAGATTATTATTGATTGATCTGTCGGACAGCAGTTGAAAATCCTGAAATACTATACCCAGCTTTCGGCGGAGAAAAGGAATTTCTTTGCGTTTTATTTTAGTAAGATCATATCCACAGATCGAGCAACCACCCGAATACAGGTCAACATCGGCATACAGTGTTTTTAGCAAAGTGGATTTTCCGGTCCCTGTTTTACCAACGAGATAAACAAAATCACCTCGTTCAATCCGAAAATTTACCTGCGTCAATACTAAATTGAATCGATGAGAAACCGTGGCTTCAGCGAATTCAATGATTGGTTCTGCGGTAGGATTTGTTTCACTCATTTTGTTAATTTTTTGCTTTCAAAAAACGGCCATACGGAAGTTCGCGGATGCGGGAAGCCACATCATTGTCGCAGTAAGGAAGATATTTGATGATATTTTTGTCAAGCGTATCCATTCTGAAATAACCAATGAGCGTGAAGTCATCTCCCCGCACCTGAATAAAATCAGGTATTCTGGCCTTGCCTTTAATTTTCAGAAAATACATACAGCGGTAAAAATAAGAAAAAGTATCAGGGCGTCGAACGAGCCACAGGTAAAATTTTACCATTATACTGTTTATAACCGTTCAATGCGAAGGTGGCAATGTATTCGGCCATCTCTTCTGCTTCCGTGTTTGCATGGTAATCAGGAAAAGCGGTTCGCAGCATTTCTGTATTTACAGAACCCAGAGCCAGACAGTTTACAAAAATGTTTCTGTTTGAAAATTCTGCAGCAAGACATTCTGTAAGACAAGCTAGTGCTGCTTTAGAGGCACTGTACATGCTGAGTCCGTTAAATTTTGATGAGCCCTGAAAACCACCCATGCTGCCAATATTGACGATGTGTGTATGCTTTTCACCGCCCATTTGTGGCAATAAATGTCTTATCAATCGAGCCTGTGCAAAAAAGTTGGTTTCAAAAATTTCTTTTTCTTCCTGTTCGGAACACTTTTCAAAAGGACGGTTTATTAAAACGGCTGCATTATTAATTAAAATGTCGATGTGCCCCTTGGGAAACGAAATCGATTCAGGTGATTTTATGTCGGCAGGGATAATGTTAATTGAACAATCTTTTTTCAAATTTTCACATTCGTTTTTTAACTTGGCAAGATTCTCTGCATTGCGTGATATTGCATAGATATCGCATGAATTATTAATAAGTTTTTTAACAACCTGAAATCCGATACCCTGACCAGCTCCTGTTACGATAATATTCATCCTGTTTTTTTTGTACTTTAGCAAAGATAAAGGCAATTTAAATATGAAAAGAAAAACATTTGCGGTTCTGTTGTTTTTAGCTGTCTGTGTTTGTAGTTTCTCCGCCATTGCGCAGGACAAGAAAAGTAATCAATCCGGAAGTTGGTCAGAGGATCGCTTTTATACAGGCGGCACTGTCGGTCTCATGTTTGGAAACAAAACCAATATAGAGGTGTCTCCGATGTTAGGGTATGATATTTTTCCAAAATTCAGCATGGGATTAGGTTTTACATACTTGTACTATCGCTTCAAAGACCCTTATTCACAATACAAATACAGCACAAATATCTGGGGCTTGCGTGGGTTTGCCCGCTTTTTAATCATCGAGCAGGCTTTTGTTTATGGAGAATATGAAACACTAGGTCTTGACAAGAACCTGCTTTATAATTCTAATGAAAAAGGTACGCTTTGGATAGATAACATTTATGTCGGTGGAGGTTACCGGCAGGCTAT
>JAZDMK010000086.1:0-15673 GCA_043800975.1 Bacteroidota bacterium
CAATTTTTTCACCAATTTTACCAACCATTTCGCTCAGCTTTTCGCTGATGGCAAGTCCCTGAACTTTCAGTGTCAGTAAATCTTCCACATTCTGGGGAACATTTTCAAGTGCTGCATTAGCAATTGCGTCAGCAAAATCAATGAATTCCTGATTACGAGCAACAAAATCTGTTTCGCAGTTCAGCATAATGATTACGCCTTTGGTAGCATCACCGGTAGTTTTTGAAATCACTACACCTTCCGATGCATCACGGTCGCTGCGTTTGCTGGCAACCTTCTGTCCTTTTTTTCTGAGTATATCAATTGCTGCATCAAAATCACCATTGGATTCCGTCAGGGCATTTTTACAATCCATCATTCCTGCACCGGTGATCTGTCTCAGCTTATTTACTTCAGATGCTGTAATAGCCATAATTCTTCTTTCTTTAATAATGTATTAATATTTTCTTGGACGTTTGCCGGCTGGTGCTTTTCTTCCGCCAGTTTCTTCCGCTAATTTTTTATCTTTTTTCTGTTGCGCTGTTTCTTCTTCATCAGCTTCCAGAAGTTTCAGTTTCTTTTCTACGAGAACAACTTCAAGATCATCTTCACCTTTTGTGCGTTCATCTTCAGCGGCACGTTCTTTATCAACTACACGTTCTTGTAAACCTTCCTGAATTGCATTGGTAACGATTTCAACAATGAGACCAATGGATTTAGAAGCATCATCATTTGCGGGAATCGGATAGTCAACCAGATTAGGATCTGAATTGGTATCAACGATAGCAAAAGTAGGGATGCTTAATTTACGGGCTTCGGAAATAGCAATATGTTCTTTCAGGATGTCAACCACGAACAATGCTGCTGGAAGGCGAGTAAGATCAGAGATACTTCCCAGATTCTTTTCAAGCTTTTGTCTTTCACGCATTACATTGAGGCGTTCTTTCTTTGACATATTATCAAATGTGCCATCAGTTGCCATGCGGTCGATCAGACCCATTTTCTTAACGGCCTTACGGATCGTTACAAAATTGGTCAGCATACCACCGGGCCAGCGTTCCGTAACATATGGCATGTTAATGCGCTTCACCATTTCAGCAACCGTATCTTTCGCCTGCTTCTTGGTAGCAACAAATAATATTTTTTTACCCGATTTAGCAATTTGCTTCAGGGCATTGGAAGCTTCCTCAATTTTTGTCGCTGTTTTATACAGGTCAATAATGTGAATGCCGTTTTTTTCCATGAAGATGTAAGGAGCCATATTAGGGTTCCATTTCCTTCTCAGGTGGCCGAAATGTACTCCGGCGTCCAACAGGTCTTGATAACTAACTCTTGACATACGAAAAAATATCTCTCTTGTTTAACGTTTACTGAACTGGAATCTCTTACGAGCCTTTTTCTGACCGGGTTTCTTACGTTCCACCATACGTGGGTCACGGGTAAGAAGACCTTGTGCTTTGAGCTTAGGCTTGTTTTCGGCATCGATGATAACGAGTGCGCGGGAAATAGCCAAACGCAGTGCTTCTGCCTGACCTTTAAATCCGCCGCCGTCGAGATTTACATTGATATCATATTTACCAGCAACTTCAATTTCATTCAGGGGCTGGTTGATTACCTTTTGCAGGATAGGCGAAGGGAAATATACTTTGGAATCGCGACCGTTTACTGTAATGATTCCCTTTCCGGGTTTCATATAGATACGGGCTACCGCTGTTTTCCTTCTGCCAATGGTGTTGATCACTTCCATATCGGTTCTTACTTGATGTTTGCTAAATTAATTTCGCGGGGCTGTTGTGCCTGGTGAGGATGATCTACGCCAGCATATACATACAGATTGCCAAAAAGCGTACTTCCCAGTTTGTTTTTAGGGAGCATTCCTTTAACTGCATGCTTAATGATGCGTGTAGGGTCCTTCAAAAGCAACTCGCGTGGCGTGGTAAAACGCTGTCCACCGGGATATCCGGTATGACGAACGTATTCCTTGTCGTTCAGTTTCTTTCCTGTCAGGCGCACTTTTTCTGCATTGATGACAATTACATTGTCACCGCAATCGGCATGGGGTGTGAAATTGGTCTTATTCTTACCCCTAATCATCTTGGCTATCTTCGACGACATACGGCCGAGCGTCTGACCTTCGGCATTTACCAAAAGCCATTCTTTCTTCGCGGTTGCCGCGTTGGCCGAAATAGTTTTGTAACTTAATGTATCCACTGTTCTCAGTCTTTATAGGTTCCTGATTGTTAATAACAATCTTTAAAATGGGCTGCAAAGATAGGAAGTTTTTTTTAACCTCCAAATTTATCAAGCTGTTAATAAAAAAAAAATACACTTTTTTAATGGCAAGTGCTTTTTCAGGCATTGTTCATAAAAAAATAGCCCGCTTTCAAACGAAAGCAGGCTATTTAATTTTTTTCGGTTTTTAATTCGTAGGGGTAGTTGTTCCCGACTGATTCTTTGGGGCTGAAGAATCTGGCTCAATACCAAAATCTACAGACTTTTTGTTTTCAATTAATTGTTCCTGTTTCAGGTAACCTGCCGCTTCAACAATGAGCGTTTTGCCTACTGGGGGAACTGTTATTGTATAAGTGCCATCAGCAAGCGTTTTTGTTGTTACTGTAGGTTTTTCTTTAATCTTAATAGTAGCCCCGGAAACTGCTTTTCCATTTGATTTCACATATACCTTTCCTGTAACCGTTTTTTGCCCGAATGAAAGCTGGGCTGCGAAGAATAATGCAACTGCGATGAATACAAATTTTTTCATGAGATTTAGTTTTTATGTTTGCAAAGATAAGAATGAATTCTATTCAGGGTGTTTTAAAATGTTTTTTTCAGAAACAATCCCATGACATTTCAAATGTAATGCCAAAATGCTAATTCATACAAAAAGTGATAGTTATCAAATAGTGATCTAGGTAATGCTAATAATATTCTCGCGTAATTTAATGGCCTACATATCTTCCGTAAGCTTCTTGATTACAGCAAAACGGCTGAAAAACTGCTTGGCGAAGATACGCAGAACCGTATAGGCCGGAATAGCCACGAACATCCCGGGGATGCCGGCCAGCGTACCAGCCATCATAATGACCAGGAAAATCTCCAACGGATGCGCCTTGACAGAACTTGAGAAAATATTGGGTTGCAATACCATTCCGTCCGTCAGGTTGATGGCAATAAATACCGCCGACATCTTGAGGGCAAGCGGAACCATCTCGGTAGCAAAATCCATCTCCAGATTGTTAGTGAGCGCAAGTAAAATTCCGATGGCAGCTCCAATCAAACAACCAATGTAGGGAATCACATTCAGTATCCCTGCAATAACCCCAATCATCAAAAAGTTTTCTACTCCCAGAAGCCACATACCCACTGTAATCAGAATAATGATAATCGTTACATCGAGTGCGAGTCCTAAAAAATAACGTGAAAGCATTTTTTTACTCTCATAATACACATGCTTAATTTCAGTGTGATACTTCTCGGGAGATAACAGCAGAAGACCTTTAACAAACATACGTTCATCGCGCAAAAAGAAAAAGGTAACAAATGAAATTGTGAAAAATGCTACAAAAAGTTGACCTATCAGCCCCACAATCGAACTGAAAACGCCTGTAAAACCTTTCAGATTAATTAAGGAAAGAAGCCCTTCACTCAACGATTTCTCAACTGATTCTTCGGGTCCGATGACACCCAAGCCTACCAGCTTGTCTTGAATAAATTGAATCGGCTCACGGAAACTTTCTCCGATTTGATTTGGGTCAATGGCAGATAATTTCTCGGCCTGTGATGCAACCACCGGAATAAGGAATGATAACAAACCAGCGATAATTCCCATGATTGTAAACAATGTAATCAGTGCACAGAGCGAGATCGGAATGCGTTTCTTTTTACCGATTGGAATTTTACGAAGCAGTTCTACCAGTGGCTCGCCCATCATCGACAGCACCAGCGATATCAATACATATACTATTAAAGAAGAGAAAAACCATATAAATAGCACAACAGCCAGAATTCCGAGGCCGATCAGTAGATAGCGGTTGGTGGGTTTGATGTTCATACAATAAAATTTTGATTAGCAAATGTAGAAAAAAAAAAAATCATATGTCAGTAACAAAACTCAGACAATAAGTTATGCAGTAATTTTCTTTTACAAAATATTCTTTTGTATGTTTGTTATTATTAAAAAAATTCACTTATGAACTACAGAATAAAACTTTTGGGGATCACTACAATACTTTTATTATGCTCTTCCCATTTATCCTTAAAGGCGCAAACCAGCAGTGACTGGTATGTATACTCAGAAAAGGGTAATGTATATAAGAACGACGCAAAGATTTCCGAAGGATTTTCAGGAGTTGGTGATATTGCTGTCAGCGGAAGCGACTGGTATGTAATTTCTGCTTCTGGAAAAGTCTATAAAAATGACCAGCAAATCTCGGAAGGATATTCCGAAAACTGTCGTATTGCTGTAAGTGGTAAAGATGTGTACATTTATTCCCAAACAGGGAAAGTCTATAAAAACGATCAATTGATTTCGGAAGGATATACCGGAGGTGGCGACATCGCAGCAACTGGGAGCGACTGGTATTTAATCTCTGCATCCGGAAAAGTGTACAAAAACGACAAACAGATTTCTGATGGATATTCCGCACAATGCAGAATTGCTGCAAGCGGAAGCGACTGGTACGTTTATTCAGAAATGGGAAACGTGTATAAAAATGACAAAAAGATTTCAGAAGGGTACACGGGTGTTGGTGATATTGCAACCAATGGAAAAGACTGGTTTGTTATCTCTGCCAGTGGAAAAGTGTACAAAAATGATCAAATGATTTCCGAAGGTTATTCCGCATATTGTTCAATAGCAGCCCAACCCTGAAGCTGTTTTCATTAACAGAAAACTAATCATCGCAACTAAAACATAGGCCAGAGCTTCGAATCAATCGACCATGCATTTTGAATAAATGAGATATAATCAAGTGCAAATTTCACATAACCTAAATCCTGCTTATGAGGAATTTTGACTCCGCCAATCTCAGTGGTTTCCATTCCCTGTACAACAACCAGCACGTTAATTTTTTCCAGCTCCGAACGGATCATCGCTAAATATTTTTTGTATTCCGAGCCATTACTGAACCAATACTTCATCAGAATTTTATTGCCAAGTGCATTCATGTCGGCCATCAAACTGCTGCAATTATTTCCACTTCCCACTTCACCAACACATTTGTTAATGTAATTGGAACGTTTCTCCTCATAAGGATTAAAGTCGATGGTAAACAATGCTTTCAGGCTGTCGTTGTATTTTGCAATCTTGCTCTGCACAGCAGCCAGTTTGTTATTGTTGTCAATCAGATCCTGCTGCCTCTTCTGCATAGCCATCACTGCATCCACATCCATACCCGAACTGTATGCCGCAGCTACAGCCGCCGGATCCAATTTCTCCGCTGCTTCCCGGTTCTCTTTTTCGTACAACGTTTCTTTTACTTTTATTTCATCTCTTAATTTGGAAAGCTCATCCAGAAATTTATTTACAACTTCATGATCAGACGTTGTCGGGAAAGCAGGTATGCGCTGCAGATAGGATTCCTGGCTGAATAGCGGAAATGAAAATGCAAACGCTACTGCAAGTATGAATAGTTTTTTCATGGTAATTTTTTTTCAAAGATATTAATTTTTGAAAAGTCTGAAAACCGGAGATAGAAGACATAAATTATAAATGCAAAAAAAAGCGCCGAATTCCCGGCGCTTCTCATTCCATAATGATTTAAATTTATTTCTGTATCACAATTCTGTGAACTACACTCCCCTTGTCATTCGATGCTTTCAGCAGATAAATACTTTCTGCTGCATCAAACGAAACGCTGTGTTTTCCCTTTTCAAACGCTTCGCTGAATACCAAACTTCCCTGTGCATTAAAAATTTCAATGCGCGCATTTTCGTTTAACTCAAGCGTGAAATTGCCGTTGGATGGATTGGGATAAACAGATAATCCCACATCCGATTTGCTTTCATCCTCTACTCCGTTCGACAAAATTTCTATCTGACAAAGTGTACTATCAGAGCAAACCCCGTCAGCAGCATACAAAGTAATTGTGTAGATACCATTGGCCAGATACGAATGCACCGGATTCAACAGAGTGGAACCCGTTAAATCTCCAAAGGACCAGGTAACACTTGTGAAATTCGATGAGGTGTTGCTAAACGTGACCGTATTCCCGGTTATAGAATAAGTAAATCCTGCATGTAGGTTATAGTTGTTTATCCTCCATTCGGGAAAGCGATTCAGAACAACGGTATCGGTAATCGAAAAAAACTTTATGGCTGAATCCGGAGGAATAATAGAATAATATGTACAACCGGTAACAGAGTCCTGAAAAATTGCATTATAGCAGGTAGCCGCAATCATGTACGATCCGTATGGGCCGGGATGAATGTCATTGTAAGAATTATGAAGTAGTAAATTCTGATACATCGAATAATATGCCCTCACACATTCTCCGGCAGGAATCATTTGAACTTTCATGATGTCCGCCAGTTTTGTAACCGAGTCCTTGTACATTGTCTGCCTGTCAAAAAACAGGTTGTAGCTTGTGACGGCCGGCACTCCATAGGCAATTTCATACAGATAAACCTGAGCACAGGGGCTATATTGATAAATGGAATCAAGCAAAATATTTCCACGATAGGCTGTGGTATCCATTGGATAGGAAAGGCCTGCCGATTCGCTGCTCCCGGGCTGAAGAACTACAACATCCCATGTATTTCCACGAAATAATGAATACACCGCCGGATCCACATAATGATGAACAAACCCGGTTCCGCCCGGTGCATACATGGTTACAGAGACCTTTTCACCTAAATTGTTGGCTATATCCCGGAACATGAATGGCATGTCGTTGAAATAGGTGATGCTGTTTCCGATGAAGAGAACATGAATGGAATCATCCAATGCAAAATTCATTTCCTTCCACACTTTATCTGCAGACTTTACAACAAAGTAATCGGTGCTATCTTCTGCATTCTGCGCAAAAACAACATTACTTACTGAAAAAAGAAAAAGCAGAAAAAGATAATACCATTTCATTCGCGCGTGCAATTAATTTTTTATAAAGAGTTTCTGTACCTGTTTCCCACTTGCAAAGATAAGAGACATTGTGTAAGTACCCTTCTGCAGTCTGTCAACTGCAATTGCTGATTTATTTCTGTATGTACCTACTGTTTCTCCAAGCACATTCACTATAGAAATGCAATCAATTTTTTCTTCCGTTTCAACATTAATTATTTCGTCTGCCGGATTTGGATAAATCTGTATGGTCGGTGAAGAAGCATTATCTGAAAGGCCAACCAGGTTTGTATATTTCAAAATGGTTCCATTATTCCCAACAGCAAAACCCAGATCTGTGTTTACAAAACAAACTGAGTGCAGGTCATTCGTTGTTCCTGAAGATTGTGTAGACCAGGAAGAATTCCCATTGGACGTGTGAAGAATTTTTCCGGAACCGCCAACCATATATCCATTGTCTGCATCCACAAAATCAAGTCCATATATGCTGCCGCCAAAACCAGCAACTTGACTTTCATTCCAGCTGCCGCCTGCGTCGATCGTCTTTCGCACATAAACAGGATCTGAAGAACCGTATGTGGAACGCATAAAATAACCCGTACTTTGATCACCAAAATCAGTGGCAAAGTTCCAGTAGCCACCACTGGAGGGAATCAGTGAAGACGTGAAGCTGCTTCCGTCTGTTGAGTTCAGAAAATAACCCCCGAATGTAAAGATGTACATACCAAGAAAACCGACATTCCCATTCAGAAAATAAATGCCCCCCTCAATCGCATCCATTTCCGGAATGCCTATTTGTGTCCAGGTAGCCCCGCCATCATAAGATTTCGCGATTCTGCTGTTTACCTGTTCAGCGCCACCGCAAATAAACACGGTATCTTTGTCAAGAACAAAAAGATCGCGCGGAGGTGTGGAAAGGCCCGACATTAAAGTGGTCCAGCTACTGCCACCGTCCAGCGTTTTTAATACAATTCCAAGACCTGACGGATTAAAACCCGGGTCACTTTCTCCAACCACATAGCCTGTATCAACATTTACAAAATGAATATCCCAGAACCAGTAACCGGGAAAGGATGTTGTCAGGCTGGTCCAGCTTGAACCACCATCCGTGGTTTTTAAAATTTCACCTGCATCTCCGCATGCATATCCCACAGTGGCTGTTGGAAAATGCACCCCTTTCAGATTGGAAGATGACCCGCTGTTCAGCAATGACCAACTTTGCCCGTAGGCTTGCGTGAGACTTAAAAAAAGGAAACTCACCCATAATAACTTTTTCATAAATTTTTTCATAACGAAAGATTTTAATTTAGATACTGTTTGATCATCTAAACACCAAAATCGTTTTAGGGTTGTCTGGTAATTTAAAAATTTCTGATGTTCTTCTCCAGATTGTCATCCTCTGTCAGAACGTTTTTTCTTCAAGCGATGTCTTTACCTTCTTGACACTGTCACTGAAATGCCCAGCATATCTTCAATTTCTTTCGTATTAATATTCCGTTTATCATTAAAAATATTCTTTCTTCCACACTTGTCACCTCTGAATATGTCACACGCATTCGGTTATTAAAACCAGAAGGCTCTTTGCACCGCAAAGAGTTCAACTCCTAATTAACTAAAAACTACTTAGCGCTTTTCAATACGCTATTAAAATTTTATTTCTGTATCACAATTCTGTGAACTACACTCCCCTTGTCATTCGATGCTTTCAGTAGATAAATACTTTCTGCTGCATCAAACGAAACAGTGTGTTTTCCCTTTTCAAACGCTTCGCTGAATACCAAACTTCCCTGTGCATTAAAAATTTCAATGCGCGCACTTTCGTTAAATTCAAGGGTGAAAGTGCCGGTGGATGGATTAGGACTTATCGACAAGTTATTTGAATAATTCTCTTGTACACCAATAATCGTAACCGGATAGCAGGCCGAAGTGTCCACACAACCGTTGTACGTAACCTCCACGGCATACAACCCGCTCATCGTGGGTGTTAAGGATTGTGAAACCGCACCGATATATGCATACGAAGGGCAGAGCATCCACTGATACGTGGCTCCGTTCTGGCTTGATGTGAGCGTGCTTCCAACCTGTGTTACTGAAGTATTGACATTTACAATCGTCAGATTAATTGTCAGAACACTGTCGCAGCCGGCTGCATTGGGAATAGTGTCTTTCACTGTTCCGTTTGTGTAATAAGTTTCATCTCCGCTGGGAACCGTATAACTTCCGCAGGAAGTCTGACTGAAACTACAGGACGTACTGTAAAGAACCGTCAGATGAAACGTAATCACACTGTCGCATTGCGCGGCATTGGGAATCGTGTCATTGTAGGTTCCGCTGACTGTCCACACATAGTCGCCGCTTGGTGAAGTATAGCTGTTGCATACTGTAAACGTTGTGTCCAGATTAGTTTGTTTGCAAGGCATGCATGCAACGAGCTTCACCAGATATGCATTTGTTGTACCGAATGCCGTCAGTGTTTGAACACCTGTGCCCGGATTGAAATCGCCGGAGCCACTATAACTGCCCGTAAAAAAGGCATAGCCATCCTTGTTCAGTGCTACTGAAAATCCATAGTCGGTACTTCCGCTTCCACCCATACTACCCGCACATACAAATGCAGCACCTGTATCCAGCGTGCAGTAAAACACATCATATCCGCTGACCGGAGTTAAGTTGAATACATCAACGCCTGGGTCAAAATCAGTTGTGCCTGAGTAGTAGCCCGTCAAATGCGTGTTTCCTTCTTTATCCACCCGGATGCAACGACCCATCTCATCATTCGTGCTTCCCATATTCACCGCCCAGTCGAGGTTTCCGGAAGTATCCAGTTTTGTCACAAAAATATCACCCGAACCTTTTGACTTCAGTTTGAATACGCCAACACCCGGATCAAAATCCGCCGAGTCGATAAACATGCCTGTAGTGTATGCACAGCCTTCCGCATCCAGCGCAAGCCCGAAACACCAGTCGGTCTGCAGGCCGCCCATGTGGGATGCCCACTTAAAATTTCCTGCCGAATCAAGCTTGGTAACAAAAATATCCTCCATTCCGGATGAGGTCATATTAAAAGTTCCTGCACCGGGATTGAAATCTGATGTACCCGTGAAATAGCCTGCTGTATTGACATTCCCTTTGTAATCCACCGCAACGGAATAAATACGGTCTGTTCCCGCACTTCCCATTTGCCGCGCCCACACAAAGTTTCCCGCACTATTCAGTTTACAAACAAATGCATTATCTCCTCCCGTCGATGTGAGGTTATACACTCCAGTACCGGGATTGAAATCGGCCGTTCCGTTGAACCAGCCTCCGGAATATACATTTCCCAAAGTGTCCAGTGCAACGGTATAGCCATAATCATTGTTGGTTCCACCGATACGATCGGCCCAAACAAATGTTCCTGCCGTACTGAGTTTCAATACAAACACATCCCACGCACCCGCCGACGTCAGCGGATAAGAGCCGGCGCCCGGATCAAAATCAACTGTATTATAAAAAACACCGGTCACAAAAACATTGCCTGCACTATCGGCTGCTATACCCCAACCGTAATCGGCCGACGTTCCGCCAAAGCGCACTGCCCAGACTAAGTTTCCCGATGCATCAATTTTCGTTACATACACATCGTCGTTTCCCGCTGATGTCAGTGGATAAGAAGAAGGGCCTGGATCGAAATCCGCAGTTCCCCAAAAGTAACCTGTGGTGTATACATTCCCTGCGCTGTCGGTTGTCACAGAATTTCCATATACAGTGTTGCTGGTGGAAGTGCTTGCAAAACCCCTTGCCCACACAAAAGCAGGCTGTGCCTGAATGCCTGTATACAACATGCATGTCATGAATACGATCAATAGTTTGTTTTTCATCATAGGTCTGTTCCCCTTTATTCTTCTTCAAAGAAAAGAAAAAGATTGTAACGGCGGATAGGGATATTACTTAGAGAATGTTTTCGAAAAAAAAATCTATGAGCTTTTTATTCCCACTTATCCAAAGGCTTTATATTGTAATCATGCAGCTTTCTTTTTTTCAGAATCGCGCTGTCGCTTTTGTCAATTTCCGAAGGACTCACTTTATAAAAAGTAAAAAGGGAGCTGTCGCCTTTTCGTAAAAAGTTTTTCCCGTCGAAGCTCGCAAGGTATTGCCAGTTGGCAAATGGCGGAAGGTAATACAAACTGTCGTGTCCCCACTTTGCTTTCAGTTTGTAGTAATCATCCGAAGATTTCCACATCCATGCTTTCGTGGTAAACAGCTTAAGTGTAACGCAGTTCTTTTCATATAAAAAAACATCGGTTGATGCCATCATTATGTTTCCATGATCCGGATAACTTCTGTTCTTTGGAGGAATCTGCCAGTAGCCTTCGGCAGGCGATTCAACTTTGTTTGTTTTTAATGCATTAGCGCTGCCGGTTGTTGCTATATCATTACAGGCGAAAAGAGTAATACATAAGACGAATATGATTTCACAATATTTCATAGCAGTTTAATTCATTTAGCTTTAATGATGGATAAATAAATAATTGTTATTGGACTTTTTTACTTGTATAATTTCTTTGCATATTTTTTTCATTATGAAAATACTTAATTCTAAAGGTCACTCCATGTTTAAAAACATTGTCATTCCCGTTAAGATTAAATGAATATGAGTACAGAATATCAAACAAAATGAATGAAAAGCCGGCTGCAGGTCTGATATAACTATAATAGTTTTTAATATCATAGATATAGTCAACCCTGATACAACCCAGCGTACCTATATAGTTATAACAATACTCTACGAAGATTTTAGCTAATTGAGTTGAAGTTCCCTTTTTTGATGTTATTCCAAATCCAGTCCCCCAGGAGCTAATATGAATTCCAGATCCATGCGGCATATTGATTGAAACACCATACGATCTTCCGATATTGAAATCAAATTCGTTAGTTTTACAGAGATTATAAGAAGTTGATATATGCCAGAGGTTGCCAATAAATTTGCTTCGGGGAATATTCTTGCGAACAAAGTATGACGTATCACTCTTTGGATAAATTAACAAAGTAGAATCTGTTCGTTGAGCTTTCAGATTATTACAACAGATTGAAATTCCAAAACAGAAAATCAATATTGCATGACATTTCTTCAAATTGGGAATTGTCACAAAGGGAAAGTTCATTTTTCGAATGATTTTTCTATGTAACATTTCTTTCATTTCTTATCAATAAAACAGAATCGGGCAGTAGAATAAACTGCCTGTAAACATATCTTATTTTTTTAAAACAATTTTTTTAATTCTGTAAAACCTTTCTCCAAAATCAAATTGAATTTCGCCGTCGTATGAGACCTTCATTTTTTTTATTACCCATTTCAACTGATTTGCCATTGCTTTTTCACTGTCATTTAGTACGATTCGATTATCTCTAAAATCCGAGAACTTATAACATACAGAAATACATCCGCCCCGATTTTTAAATTCGATTACTTTAAAATTATTTGATATTGTTTTTAACGTATCATACTCAATTAAATCATTGGCACTAAAATCCTGTCCATTTGTTTTTATGAGGTGATTATGAATTATTGTGGCTAGCACATAAACATCTTTATTATCCTCCTGAACAGCCCTATTTTTAAAAGTAACTCCACACCCTCCTACTACAACTGTCAAAATGATTAATATTTTAATTTTCAAGGCTCTCATTTATGCATGGTGCTATCTTCATACTACTTTCATTTCTTCCCAATAAAAACAGAAACTGGTGGCATATTTTTATGCTGTAACGGGTATGGCATCACCACTGCACGTTTGCTCTCACCAACCGTATCCATCTGCACCTGTTCGGTTTCCTTTCCATTGGTGCAAAACAATTGTCCGTCCACAGTGATGATAAAAAATTCATTGCTGTTTTTCATTTCCACCATCTCCCCACTCCCGTTCCAGTCGCGGTAGTAGATATAGGTTTCCTTCGGCGGGATCATCGATAAAGAATCTTTTTTATAACGGCGAATCAGCCCTGCCTTATCGAATGTTTTATCAGGAATGATGGTTGTTTCATCAACTGTTTCACGGTAGGGTTTCGTATAAAAGCCCCACTGGTTGGGGTAGATCACCTTCCAGTAATTCGTGAGATCCACTCCCAGTTTTTTATCGCTTTTATTTTGTATTAAAAATTTCAAAATAAAATTTGGACTGTTCGGCGAATGATAAATCGCTTTCTCTACATAAACCCTCAGCAATTTCCCTTCATAAACCAGTTGCTTGCCGGTTGTATCCGGAGGCGCATTCTTCTTATCATTAATGAAGTGAGTAGCACTACTGCCAAAAGTCAGCATAATTAGCAAAAGCTCAACTACGAGAAATGTTTTGAGGGAAGAGTTCATATATCAAAGATAATAAAAAAGGTCAGAAGACCGAAGTCGGAAGTCCGAAATGGAAAGCCCGCCCACATTTCTTCCCCTTCTGATGTCCGCTACATTTGGGTAAGAAGCCAGAAATAAACATTTATCGTAAATATTAACAAGCAATAAGATCAGTCCCTTTAGGGACGAACTATTGGTAACAACGAAAAGAAAAACATAAAAAAGTGCCTTTAGGTACGACCTATTCGTTGCAGGATGACTGATGCCTGATAATAAAAGTGGAACTTTGAATCGTGCAATAAATTCAATCGACAATTGTCAACCGAGGCGTAGCCGAGCTCACGAGCAGGCTAGTGTTGCGGCTCCGCCGCGGCGGAGGGAGCGAGTAATTGTCAATCGAAAATCTCTTAATGTGCTCCCATCAACGAAAGGTCACTGATGGCTGTATCCTTCCATTTACGGCCTTTGTATACACTTACAATTTCAAGTTCAATCACATCCCCTGTAGCAACCATCAGTTTGTAGTTCCAGCGAATGTACTGCGGAATGATTGTATCCAGCAGTTTGATATAAAACAAAGGCTTTCCATTTTTAATAAGCTTCATCATCTTCACACGAGAATTATCTGCCCACACTTCTTCCGATTTTGCATAACCGTTGGTCAGCGTAATGCTGCGGAACGAAACCCCGGGACAAGGATAAGCGGTATCAAATCGGATGATGATTTTCTCGCCAATCCCGTATTCTTTGGCCCCCTCCACCCAAGCTGTATTGCGATTACCATCGTTCATATTATTCGGAATGTATGTAATCGTATCGTGCTTCGGCAGTGATGAAGTAACATCCAGTGTCCAGCCAATGGCACAACCCAGGCTGCAGCCCCCGTTGAGTTCAATCCAGATATTTTCATAGGAAGAAGAATCACCGGGCGTGGCGGTGTATGTTTTCAGCTTTTGGCTGAAGGCATGCAGAGAGCATAGGAGGAGGAATGTTATGATGAAGCTGAATTTCATTTGCCTGAATTCTTAAATAATTCTTCTATAAAAACAATTTTACCATTAATAAGATTACAGATTATACAAAAAGAGCAATCACACGACTTACCAAAAATTCTTGCTGCTTCCCATTTCGTATTGATATAAAAAAGGTGCAACAACCGCCTACTTATTTCGGGACACTCCGTTTTTAGAACTTCAAAATTGCCAGTTTCTGATTTGCAATTTATTGTTAAGGAGAATATAATTTCACCTGTTTTACATGCGTGTTTACTAATAAAAGGATCCGAATTGATTACAGTTTCAAGATTCTCCTTTTTTACAAGCAACTTTGGTTTTACATCAGGCATTGAATATCCATATTTACTCATATCTATATTGTCACATTCCCGGAAACTTTGGTTTTCATTTTCAACGGAAATAGCATGAAAGACATGAATTCTTTTGTATTTCATTTGAAGGTCATCTCTAACCTCAAAAACCACTTTCTCATGCATACCTGTTTTGTAAAAACTATTAAAAGTTTCTGTTCTTTTATTATTACAAGAGTAACACAAAAATGCAATGAGGAATGTTATGATGAACCTTGTTTTCATGGCCTGTTAGAATCATTCGGAAATACGACAACATAACATTCGATAATCGGCGGCGGATCATTTTTGGAATTTGTTTTCTTTGCTTTATTCTTTGATTTTGCTTTCAGAGAATCGGACTTATGAATCGAGTCGGCCTTTTTTAATGGATCGTCCTTTAACTTTGCCAGAGTCGAAGTATCAATTGCGGAACCATAATCATAACACAACATCTGTTGATCCTGTTTTTTACCATTCCCGCAGCCCGACACAAAAAGTCCTAGAAGCAAGCTTCCGAAAAACAGTTTGAGAGTGCGGAGTTTTTTCATAACAAGAATTCTGGAAATCTTCTGATTGGTTTATCAGTTTCAAAAATAACGAAAATAATTGGGAAATGGTCTGTTCATACTCTTATAAAAAACGACGAGTTGCATTAAAATTCCCCTC
The DNA here is from genome assembly GCA_043800975.1 of Bacteroidota bacterium. Classification (GTDB taxonomy): domain Bacteria; phylum Bacteroidota; class Bacteroidia; order Bacteroidales; family JAHJDW01; genus JAZDMK01. The sequence continues at coordinate 15,379 of JAZDMK010000086.1, forward strand.
TGGCAGAACCGAGCAGATTTTCTGCGAGTTCATAAGCGCTCAAATGAAAACATAATAAGTTGCGCGAATAGCGGTGCCCGACAGGGCGGGGTGTTGCATAACGATGAAGTATAAATCGCTCCAGTTCTTCAATCACTGAATTCAGATCATTTCGAATGTCTGCATCTTTAATTCTGTATACATACAACCCTAATGATTCCAGATAATCGTGCCTGACCCTGTCTTGTTCTTCTTTTTGGTTATGACTACGTCCGTCAATCTCAATTACAAGACTTAAACTTTTTACAAAAAAATC
>JAZDMK010000090.1:0-24604 GCA_043800975.1 Bacteroidota bacterium
ATAAACTTGTTCATTGGATAAAACTTCGTTTACGAACGAGGTCAAAATAAAAGCGAAAGCTATTATTCCTGTTTTCGAAAACTGGTAATTTTTAAATACGACAGAATAATAAGTGGACGCTCACGCAATGCGTGGGCTGAACTTATTTGTCGTATGGGTATACCAGTACCTCGAAAACAGATATAGTTTCGGTTCCACGCTTTTTTATTGTTGTATGCTGAGCAGGGACTTATCAGCAATAAAACTAAAACCATGAAAGCAAAACATTTTCTTTTACTTGTTTTTCTAGCAGTATCGATGCTTGGAAAAGCGCAGGTAAATTTTAAAAACAATTATTCGGAGCCTGTGTGGGTTTCATTTTGTTACTATTTAGATACCAAAACTTTTAAAGGCTGGGTATCGAAAGGCTGGTATAAAGTTATACCCGGACAGAAAACACAGTTGCTTGAATATCTTCCTGAATTCAAAACGATTTATTATTTCGCTAAAACTAAAAACGGAGCTAAGAATTTTGAAGGAACAACAGGAATATTGGTAGATGAGAGTGCCGCATTTACTATTTTCAATGCAGATAAAGATTATGTAAAAAAAGAAAATCCAAAATATGCCTGGAAGAAATTCCGAGAATACAAAGTAGAATTAGGTTCCTTGAAACTTTGGACTACAATAGATTTCAATTACTAACAAATTAAAAACTAAAACTATGAAAAAAATGAATTTCAAAATTGCAGCATTTGCTGCTTTAGCCATTGCTTTATTAGTAGGCGGCTGTAAAAAAGACGATGATAGCATGTATCAACTTAAAGGTGACTACCAGCCAAAGGGTAATTACCAACCAGCAGGTAATTATGGAAACGCAAATATAGTTTCAAACCAATTTACTGTTACTTGGACATTAAGCGCACCAGCGTACTATTGTACTATTTATGATGGTAATATTACTCAATCAATAGTTGACAATGGTTCTGTTGAAGTATACATGAGTAATGGTTCTGGTGGTTGGATAGCTCTCCCATACACTATGCCAATGTCTTCAACATACGCTTCAACATATACTCCTGTCCATTATTTAGGTGGTGTTACAGTTTGGAAATATGATACCGATTATACGCAAGCATCAGACCCAGGAACAACAACTTTTAAAGTTGTATGTGTATCTTATGCAGGAAAGATTGCAAATCCTAATCTTAATTGGAATGACTATAATGAGGTAAAAAATGCTTTCAACCTGAAGGATTAGTTTTTTTGTAAGATGAATGGAGGCTGCATGCGACGAAACGGCATGCATGGCTCCAGTCTGAATGCTACTGCTATCGGGAGATGGCAAACTATTTTCGGGAAAAACCTAACATTTTTTTCGAGTTACCGGATTAAGTATTTTGAGAGCCGGATTCTGAATCAATTTCTTGTTGTGATTTTACAGTAAGAATTTCTTGGAGTTTGGATAAAAAAACGTTAGCTTTGTTTTCTGTTGAACAGAAGATTTGGCTTTGACCCGCGTTTTTTTTATTTCATTAAAAACAGCACGTTGGGTTGTGCAAAAATCTGAAACCATGAAAAAATTATTATTCCTTTTTCTTTCGTTGACTGCCGGAATGGTTGTGAACGGACAAAGCGAATTAAAAGTTTTTACAGAATGGGAAAGCACGGATGGGACACAAAACTTTTTTAAGCGCAACGTTACCAAAGCAGATGTATCGGGCAATGTATATGTTGTTGGATCAACAAAAAACGGCTCGGGGAATTACGACATTCTGCTTGCCAAGTACAACAGTTCCGGTGTAAAGCAATGGATACAGCAATACGCCGGTGCAGGTAATGGTGAGGATATGGGAACCGGATTATACATTGATGGAAGCGGAAACGTTTATATAACAGGTACAGTTACTACTGCAACCAACGTGGATGTAATTACGATCAAATACAACAGCAGCGGAACACAACAATGGGTTTCGACTTATGACGGGACAGGCAGCACCTATGATTCGGGAGCGGATGTTGTGGTGGACGCTAGCGGGAATGTGTATGTAACAGGCAGTAGCTATAACGGCAGTTCGAACACAGATGTAATAACGATAAAATACAACAGCAGCGGTACACAGCAGTGGGCAACACGCTATGATTATACAGCTCATCTGAATGATGCCGGAGTTAAGGTTTCGTATAGTTCCAACATAGTGCTTGTGTCTGTCGTTGTTCAGTACAACACGACAACCTATAAGTATGGTGTGTTACAATATAACGCCACAACCGGAGCAATTACGGCAGGCAGGGTAAGCAGCTCCTCAACTACAGGAATTGATCAGGTTAACGATATGGCAATTGATGCTTCAGGAAATATCTACATTGCAGGAGCAACTCCGGTGACGGGACAGGGATACAACTATGATATAATAAAATTAAATTCTACGTTGGGTATTGACTGGGAAAGAACTTATAACGGAGGAAGCAGCCTTGATGATATTGCCAACGGGATTGTAGTGGATGGATCAGGAAACGTATATGTAACCGGATACAGCACAAACTCGACGGAAGGGAAAAACATTGCCACGATAAAATACAACAGCAGCGGAACACAGCAGTGGGTAGAAATTTATAATGACACACTGGATGGTGATGATGCGGGAAACTCTATTGTTAAAGATAATGCCGGGGATATTATTGTGACCGGATATGTGACAACAGCGATGGACAGCACCGATTATTTTACGATAAAGTACAACAGCAGCGGAACTGAGCAGTGGAGCATTCTGAGCGATGGCTTGAAACACATGAGCGATGTGGCAACCAACATAGCCATTGACAGCACGGGAGATATTATTGTAACCGGTGTGAGTCAGACTTCGGACACAACTTTTGAATACCGCACGGTGAAATTTGTGGAGAAAGAAATCATTACACCCACCGATTATTATAGCGAGGAGCCGGCAGTGAATTTTGCGTTTTATGAAAATCACGGACAGCTAATCAACACTTCGGATACGCTGATACCGGAAGTAAAATATTATACGAACAATACGTATCCGGCCTATTATTTTAAAGACAATTCTTTCAGTTTTGTGTTTGCGCATATGGATACATCAGCCAGCACAACCGACACGCTGCAACGAATTGATGTAAGCTTTCCCAAAGGCGGAGGTGCAGATGCCAACACATACCCAATGGATCAGACCAAGGATTATCTGAATTATTTTTTAGGACATTGCCCGGAAGGTGTGACGGAATTGCATGGGAACCAAAAGCTGGTGATGCCCGATGTGTGGCCGAACGTTGATATAATGTATACGAGCAACCAGAATGGGTTGAAGATGTACGTGATCGTAAAGCCGGGAGCAGACACAAGCGATATACGCCTTGATTTTGAGGGTGCGAGCGGGTACACGCTGAATACGACCAACGGTGCACTTAGCATAAACAGTCTGGTCGGGAACCTTGCTTTTGGCCGGCCGACAGTGTATCAGATCGACAACAACAATGTGGTGGATACCCTTACTGGCTGGACATCGGGCTGGAAGCGCGACAGCGACACCAACCGTTATTATTTCAAAATAGGCGCCTATAATCCTGCGAAGACGCTGGTGATTATGGTGGATGAGGGGCATACTTCTGAATCTTTAGCCAGCATTGGGAACCTTGAATGGAGTACTTATTATGGTGGATTATTGGATGAAGTATTTCTAGATGTAGAAACAGATGCAACCAACAATTCATATGTAACTGGGAACACATGTAGCAGTCTCTTCCCACATAATTCAGGAGTGCTCCAAACTACTTTGTCAGGCACCCAAGACGCTGTTGTGCTTAAGTTTGATCCAGTTGGAGCCAGAGAATTTGCAACATACTTCGGTGGTTTAAGCACAGAAACTGGTTATTCTATTCTGCCTGATAACACTACAGGAAATATATTTGTAGTGGGAGACACAAAAAGCTCGAATATGCCAATAGGGCTAACACAACCCGCGGGGGCATATACTGATGGAACATTGAATGGGATATCGGATGCCTTTATTTTAGAGTTAAATCCAAACGGAACCGGTATAATTTGGAACTGCTATTATGGTGGAAGCGATGCAGAAACTTTTTATAGCATTACAGAAGATCACTTGAATAATATTTATATTTCTGGGTATGGAACAGTGAATACTCCTTTGATGACACAATCAAGTGCCTATAATAACAGTAGTGTAGGTAAAGGGTTGCTAACAAAATTTACTAAACAAGGAGAAAGACTTTGGGCTTCGTTGTATGTCACAGGAAATGGTGCAGTTAAATGCATAAAAGCAGATAATCAAAACAATTTTTACATAACTGGTGATATAACAACGAATGGAATGCCTATATATACACCAACAAATGCATACTGTGACAACTCTCTTGGAGGTGCACAAGATGCTTTTATAGCAAAATTTGATGTTTCAAATACAATTGTGTGGTCAACATATCTGGGAGGAAGTGCATTTGATTATGGTAATGCCTTAGCAATATCAGGTGTATATCCAAATACTTCTACAAACGTTTATGTTACAGGATCAACCGAAAGTATTGATTTTCCTACACAAGCATCTGGGTATGCTAGTGGTTATCTTGACAATACAAAGAATGGAAGTTCGAATACATTTATTTCTAAATTCACTAACAATGGGGCGATGAATTGGTCTACTTATCATGGAAATATGACATCTGGTTATGATGTAGGTTGCGATATTATTATAAGTGGCAGAGATGAAGTATATGTAACAGGATATACATATGGAATAACTACACAGATTTTAGATGGAGCATATAACCAAAATACAATATCTAACCCTTCGGGATCTTCAAGTGATGCATATCTACTTGCGTTTACTTTTGGCGATTGTGAAAGAATTTGGTCAACCTATTTTGGTGGAAGCCGTACTGAAACAGGAAGGGCAATTGCTTTAGACCAGGATGATAATTTGTATATGGTTGGCGAGTCCTATAGCACATTAGCGGATTCATATCCTTTACCAAGAGTTCAATATACTGGTGCGTGGTGGCAACCAGACAATGGAGGAGCCGGACATAATGATGGATTTATTTCGAGATTCGATTTAAGTTTGATTTCATATGGAGTAAAAGATAACCAAGAAACCGGGTTTTTAAATGTATACCCAAATCCGGTATCGCAAATTGTCAATATTGAAGCTGATCTTAAAAACAAAGAAGATATAATACTGACAGTATACACACTGACTGGTCAAAAAGTATTGGAAAAAAGTGAAAGTAAGACAGGAGGGTTTTACAGAACTCAACTTGACATGAGTGGATACAACAGCGGGATATATATTGTTCAACTTAATATTTCCGGCAAACTTTTTGTTAAAAAACTAATTAAGCAATGATCAAAATAAGAACATTAGTACTTGTTTCTTTTTTCGTTTTTCAAATTTCCAATTGTTTCTCTCAATATTGGAAAGGTATTGGAGGGCTGAATCGTGAACCCAGATGCATGTATGAAGATACAGTTGATAATGTTTTGTATATCGGAGGTAGTTTTGCTTTTGCAGGAAACGATACGGCATCACAAATAGTTAAATGGAATGGATCTCAGTTCAGCTCGCTTGGTTGCGGGCTGAATTGGGATTGCAATCCCAATAATATTTTTACAACAAGTGCCCATGTGCTTGCAATAACCAGATATCAAAATGAGATTTATGCTGCAGGTGATATTGTTTTAGCAGATGGAAAGCCAGTAAGAAATATTGCCAAATGGAACGGGGTTTCGTGGGATACAGTTGGAAGAGGGCTGAACGGGGTTGTTTGTATGCTTACTGTAATCAATAATAAGCTATATGCAGGGGGCACATTTGATACTGCCGGAAGTGCTCATGCAAATAGTTTGGCTAAATGGAATGGAAGCCAATGGACAGATTTATTAAGTTTTCCTCAAATTAATTTAGGGCAAAATTATGTTCTTTCTATAGCTGAATACAACGGAGAGCTGTATGTTGGAGGTAATTTTGACAACGACACTTTATCCGACATTATTAAATACAATGGATCTGCCTGGGTAAATGTAGGAGGAAGCCTACACGGTGGAATGTCGAGCGTTAGCAAGATGGTAGTTTATAAAAACGAATTGTATGTAGCTGGAACATTTTATCATAATCAGGGAAACATTGGCAATTTCATTCAACGATGGGATGGAACAAATTGGAAAGATGTAGGCGGTGGGACTACTTCTGTTTTATTTAATCCATCAGCAAACGGTCAGATAGATGACATGATTGTTCATGATGACAAGTTGTATATAGCCGGGGTATTCTTATATGCTGGAGGAATTCCTACACAAAATGCAGCTGTATGGGATGGAAATCAATGGTGTGGATTTGGTGGAAGTTTTGATAATATTGGTCTCAATGTTGGTTTTTGTAAAGATACGATGTATCTGGGTGGAGGCTTTATCACAATTGATGGAGACACTGTAAACCGCATTGCAAAATGGACAGGTGGCAGTTATGTGGATACATGCGGAAATAATTCTGCCATAAATGAAAATGCAGCAGAAAATAATAATGTTTTAATTTATCCCAACCCCGCAATTAATGAAGTAAGCATTAAGCTAAACAAACCATCAGAAAACGATGCATTAGTTTCCGTTTTCAATTCGCTTGGAGAAGAAGTTTTCAAAAAGAAAGTGTGCAAAATGGAAAGTGAAGTGAAGATTGATGTTGCGAAGCTTCATGCGGGGATGTACTTTGTGAGGATGTCCGATGCCGGATGCCGGATTTATACGGGGCGGTTTGTGAAGGAATAGAGAAAGATTCATCGAAGTACGAATTTGTACGAACATACGAAGTAAGAAGTTAAATACAAACAAAAATGTTTCGCTACTGAGGATTGATGCAGGTTTAGGAATTGTGCAAAGAAGCGAAACATTGGTGGATCGCGACAGGGGCTGCAGCGGATAGCCCACAGGAGCGAAGCGACGAGGACTATTAGCGGAAGACCCGGCGCTGCGAAGCAGCGGGCGCCAAAAAATTAAAACTGTAAACCTAATTCATCAGCAATAGCTTTTAAATCGGTTACCACACTTTCGTGGAGATTGATTCCTTCTTTTTTTCTGATGGTTTCCATTTCTCTTTCAGGATCGCCGGGAATCAGCACTCTGTCGTGGCCTTCGGCGGGACGGGCGGAACGGAAGGTTTCGATCCATTCGTCCATTTTATCTTTAAACTCCTGCGCAGGGCGGAATGCATCGATGCGCATGGCTCCGAAAAAGTGGCCCGTGCCCTCGCCTACTTTTTTATCAAGTACCGGAAGATAAGCCACAGAAGGCGGTACGAAAGGGCCGAAGTTGGCTCCGCCTAAGACGGAAGAAAAAATATCGACGATGGCAGCCAGACAATATCCTTTGTGACTCCCGTGTTCGCGGTCGCTTCCGAGGGGAATCATGGCACCGCCTTTTTTTAAAATGGAAGGATCATCGGTAGGTAAGCCCTTGCTGTCCTGTAGAAAGCCAGTGGGTGCTTTTAATCCTTTGCGGTCCCAGATATCGATTTTCCCACGTGCTATGGGCGTTGTGGCAAAGTCGGCCACAAAGGGTGGATTCGTTCCGGCAGGGATTGCAACCGCAATCGGATTGGTTCCGAGAAAACGATCAATGGAGAAAGTGGGCGCCACCAGGGGGTTTGCGTTGGTCATGGCCCAGCCTATCATGTCGTTTTGCACTGCCATCAATGAATAATATCCTGCAATGCCGTAATGATTTGAATTTCGAACAGCCACCCAGCCCGTTCCGGCAATCTTCGCTTTCTCAATGGCAATCTGCATGGCCACAGGTCCTGCTACAACACCGAGGGCACGATCGGCATCCACAACGGCGGTAGACGGGGTTTCGTGAACGGTTTTAATATCAGGAGATGCATTGACACGGCCTGCTTTCCAAAGCTGATAATAATCTTTCAGGCGAATAACGCCGTGCGAATCGATGCCCCTTAGATCTGCAGATATTAATACATCGGCACCGGAGGCAGCCTGCGCGGGCGAATAGCCCATTTTGAGCAGCACTTTTTCGGTAAAATCGCAGAGGGCAATATGTGTGTACATAATTTTTGACTTTCAGCAAAGGTCTTGAAAAATTTCAAATGAATGTAAACAGTCAGAAATAAACATAAGGTGCAATTTGCAGATAATGACGTGCGGTTTTCAGGACGTGAGGAAGATTAGTTGTTATGAGTTAAGCCCCGGCCTGAAGGCCGTGGTTATTAATGAAAAAAAATTGATAAAACAATTTTTTTTCATAGGTTTGTTACCCTTAATTAAATTCAAACGCATATGGCAAACGTATTCGACGGGCTGAAGCCCGAAAAGGTGTGGCAGTATTTTTACGATATCTGTCAGATTCCTCACGCTTCTAAGAAAGAAGAAAAAATTATTCAGTACCTGCTTGATTTTGCAGCTCAGCATAAACTGGAAGCAAAAAAAGACGGGGCCGGAAATGTTTTAATCTGCAAAGCTGCCACAGCTGGAATGGAAAAGAAAAAAACCATAATACTGCAAAGCCATGTGGATATGGTATGCGAGAAGAACAGCGATGTTCAGCATGACTTTGATAAAGATCCTATTCAGCCTGTGATTGACAATGGCTGGGTGAAAGCAAAAGGAACAACACTGGGCGCTGATGACGGCATGGGTGTTGCGGCAGCGTTGGCGATTCTTGAAGCAAATGATATTGTTCACGGACCGATAGAATGTCTTTTCACTGTAGATGAAGAAACAGGTCTTACCGGCGCATTTGCATTACAACCGGGGTTTGTAAAAGGAACGATTCTGCTCAACCTTGACAGCGAAGACGAAGGTGAATTGTTTATCGGCTGTGCCGGAGGAAAAGGAACTATCATGGAAATGCCTTTCAAACGTGATAAAGCACCTGCAGGCAAAACCTATAAAATTTCTGTGACCGGATTAAAGGGTGGCCATTCTGGCGGTGATATTCACGTGGGGCTTGGCAATGCCGTAAAAATAATTAACCGTTTGCTTTGGAATGCTGCGAACAACGAAGGTTTGCGTCTTTCAGAAATTGCAGGCGGAAATCTGCACAATGCTATTGCACGCGAAGCTTTTGCTACCGTTGTGATTCCACAAGACAAAGCAGCAGCTTTTGAAGCGTATGTAAAAAAATTCAACCAGGATGTAAAGGATGAACTGGCCAGCGTTGACCCGGGTTTACAAGTTGCATGCACAGTCATTGAAAATATTGAAACAGTGATTGACGCAGACACACAGAAAAAACTGCTCAACAGTTTATACGCATGTCCTCACGGTGTGATTGCTATGAGTGCCGATATGCCGGGCCTCGTAGAAACTTCTACCAATTTGGCTTCTGTAAAAATAGATGGTGATAAAATTATTATTGGAACCAGTCAGCGCAGTTCGATTGAAAGTGCCAAGAATGATATTGCAGATATGGTAGCTGCAGTATTCCGTCTGACCGGTTCTGAAATAAAAGTAGGTGATGGTTATCCCGGCTGGAAGCCCAATGTAAAAAGTGAAATTCTAAAAATCACTTCCGAATCCTACAAACGTTTATTTGGGAAAGAGCCGAAAGTACTGGCTATTCACGCAGGTCTTGAATGTGGTATTATCGGTGAAAAGAATCCCGGCATGGATATGATCTCGTTCGGTCCTACGCTGCGTGATGTGCACTGCCCGGATGAAAGAATTGAAATCGTTACGGTAGATATGTTCTGGAAACACCTGATTGATGTGCTGAAGAGCGCGCCGGATGCATAGTTTACAAAATCGACCCAAAAAAGCCTTCTGTTGAAGGCTTTTTTTTTTAACTAACTGCAAAAACCTGTTTTTTTCTGTCCGGAATTTCTGAAATAATCTGATTTGGTTTTTCCCATGCACAAATGCTGCCCGGTAATTCTCTGAGGTTATAGCGCGAAGCCATAACTTCACCGTAGGCTCCCGCTGATTGTATGGCCAGCATATCACCTTCACTGCATTCAGGGAGTTCCACATCCTGACCGAAACAATCGGAGGATTCGCAAATGGGTCCGACCACGTCATACTTTTTCAAAGGCCCGTTCGATGAAAGATTTTCAATTTTATGATAGGCCTGATACAGCGCAGGGCGTATCAAATCGGTAAAGCCTGCATCGACAATGACGAACTGCTTTCCAAATGATTTTTTAACATACAGAACTTTTGTAATCAGGCTTCCGCATTGTCCGGTCACCGAACGACCCGGCTCTACATGAACCGTCTGGTCTGGAAAAACATGCAGATGCTGCCGAATCATGTCCAGATAGCCCGAAAAATCAGACATCACATCCGGTTCTTCATAATGAATGGCCAATCCACCACCCAGATTCAGATGCTGGAAGTACAATCCCTTTTCATTCAGAAAAAGTTGAATATCATTCATGCGTCTGCATAGCCGCCGGAACACGCCCTTGTCGGTAATCTGGGAACCCACGTGCATGTGCAACCCAGTAATTTCCAGATGCTCCCACTGTTTATAGCTGTCTATTGCTGCGTTCAGTTCCTCATCACCCAGGCCAAACTTGTTATAAGCAGCACCGGTGGTGATATAGCGATGGGTGTGTGAATCAATGTTGGGATTTACCCGGATGGCAACGTGCGCCCGTTTGCCCATAGAACCTGCCAGTGCATTCACTACCTGCAGCTCTGCCAGCGATTCACAATTCATACAGAAAATTCCTTTCTTCAGGGCTAGTCTGATTTCATCCTCTCTTTTTCCAACACCGGCATACACAATATCCTGTTCTTTAAAACCACATTGTATCGCTCTTTCAATTTCATTTCCACTCACACAATCAGCACCCAACCCACTTTCCCGGATCATTTTCAGCAAAAAAGGATTGGCATTGGCTTTCACCGAATAATGCGCCCGGATATTATGTTTTTTCAGTTGATACTTCAGTTCATTCAAAGTCGATTTCAGACAATTCAGATCATAATGATAATAAGGAGTTACATGCCTTGAGGTTATTTCTCCGGCTGAGCTTCCCATCAGCATTTCAGGATTTTCGCGGTACATAATTTTGATTTTTAACGCTGCAAAACTATCGGGATGTTTTCAGGCTAAAAAAAAAATGAAGAAATTATTCTTTTTTTTAACTTTGTGTTAAATTCTTAACATGATTACCATTGCACAAACCGTTCAGCAACTTTTAGCGGAGCACCCTTTTATTCCCGAAGCCATGACGGCGGGGCTGATCAATCATTCAGCGCTGGCCCGCCAGCTGATCCCGGAAATTGAAAAAAGATTGCATAAGAAAGTAGAGCCCGGTGCAGTAATCATGTCGCTGAAACGTTTCTCGCCGCAGGCGGAGCTCAGCAATCATGTCCGGATCCGAAAGATTATGAAAAACGTGGGCGAGGTTATTGTCCGCTCCAACTTAAGCCGTATTACATTTCAGAATACAGATTCACTTTTTGAAAAACTGAACCGCACCCTGTCGATTCAGAAAGCTTCTCGCGATGTCATGTTCACTTATGTGCGGGGTGTTTTTGAGACGACACTGATCGGTAGTTCACCTTATCTTCAGATGCTGACACCGTCGCTGAAAAAGGAAAAAATTCTTGTTCAAAACAATCATCTTTCTTCCGTTACCCTAACACTTCCGAAAGACAATATGGACCAGCCCGGCCTTTACAATTTTATTCTACGGCAGATCGCCTGGGAAGGAATCAACATCCGGGAAGTGATTTCAACTTCCAACGAGTTTACAGTGATTGTTTCGGAAAAAGATGTAGACAAAGCGTTCAGTGTGATGAACGGCATGAAGAAAATTCATTAAAAACAATGATTCTACTCAGGGCTTTTAAGTTTTTTCAAAACCTCTAACAATTCCTTCACATCTTCCTTTCCTGTCAGATTCATCAGAATCTGCTTCTGCCCTTCATTTAGTTTACTCATGTCACCATCGAACTGGACAACGCCGTTTTCAATTTTAATGGAAACATTATCGCTGTTTCTATTTACATCGGTAGTATCCTTTTCCAGATTTCCGAATAAATCATCAAAATCATCATTGCTGTTTTTGCTTACAACGGTATTCGTTTTCACAGAATCAAACTGCTTATCCTGAATTTTCTGCATAAGTTTCTCCAGCCTCTCACCTGTCACGCCTGCCTTTTCGAGCTGTTCACGCATAATTGCAAGGTTCATTTCGAAAGGAGGATTGTTCTCATTTTCAAAAAAGGATGTTGTCTCCTGTGGCTCGCTATCATAGGCTGACTGTGCTTTTGGTGGCGTGCTTTTATAAGTTAATGATTCGAAATCCATTGAATCCCTTTTTCTCATGCGTGCTTTTATGATAAAGTTTATCAGCACAAATGCAATCAGTGGAACTGCAATCAGGATTATAATTAAAACAGTGTTTGTTTCCATATATCACTCACTTAAAACAAAAGCCGCCCAATAATTTGCTTCGTACTTTGCGCGCATGGCTTCCTGCGCGGCACGGAAGGCTGTATGAATCTCTTTTCCGCCCATCCACTGAGAATAGAAAACATCCATGAATTCCACCGTCACTTCATCACGAATTTCCCACAGTGTGTATATGATATATCGCACGCCGGCCATTTTAAAAGCGCGTTGCAATCCGTATACGCCTTCACTGTCGTTGATATCACCCAACCCGGTTTCACAGGCGGAAAGTACTACCAGTTCAGTTTTTGAGAGATCGAGCAGCGATACTTCATAGGCCGTTAATATTCCATCATCAATTCCTGCGGGCATGCTTCCGCCAACCCAGGTGCGGTTGCCACCGGCCATAACAAGACCTGAACGAAGAAGCGGATCTGCTGCAATTTTAAATTCATTATCCTGAACGGAGGCATTCTTTGACCCGTCTTTTTTTGAAAAATAAAATCCATGCGTTGCAATATGAATGATTGCGGGAGAATTTCCGGACATGGACTTGAAGGATTCTTCCAATGCTGAATCTCCGGTTAAAACCTGCGGTTTCATTTTCTTGTCACGAAATGCCTTTGCAACCTGAGATGCTTCAATCAATGTTCCCTGCAAAAAACTCCATTCACTGCCGCGTCCGATTTCACGCGTAACCGGAATGTCATTGAATGCCATCAGCTGTGAATTATCCGACTTTTCAAAAACGCCCGTCAGTTCCGCGTGACGTTTCAGTTCAATGGAGTAATTAATCCCTCCGAAAATAGTGGGTTGCAAACTGCCAGTAAACTTCATCTGTTCGTTACCCACCATGCGGCCCGATGACACAAACATCAGATTGTAACGATCCACCAGAAATTTTTTATCGGGAGATGATAATCCGGCAAAGGAGATCTTGTGCAGCAGCCCACTGGGGGAGAGATAAATATTTTTTACTCCTTTCAGCAGCGAATCAACCGGAGCCCATATCATGGAATACAAATCCCGGCTCTTGTCCATACTCATAGGCTGATCAAGGACCTTTACTCCGCGGTAATTCACCATTTTCTCCATAACACTGCGCAGTTCCCGCTCTTCAAAAAGCGGAACCAGTTTCGGGTAGGCGTATCCGGGTCGCACAACCAGCGCGGCATACATAACAGTGTCTGTCAGCCGTCCTTTCATGTAAAGTTTATAATGCATAAACTCAACTGACGCATCGGATCTGGTCAGTTTTTTCTGCATCGCTGTCCAGTCGGTTGTTTTAATGTCTGTATCTTCTGAACTGATTTTCACTTTTTGGGTAATTTCCTTCTCGGTTGCGTTAGCTACCCGCGTCAGGCTATCCAGGTTTACACCCAGCGTGGTCAGGCGCATCCTGTTCATCATGGAATAACGGCCTATTTCCTTTTTCTGATCCACCCAGTTGTTAAAACTTCGCAACAATGCCGTATCACCCGATGCCACAACTGCATTGCGCAGCTTCACTGACCTTGTCAGCAGCATTCCTTTTGTTGATAAAATTGTATTCAACAGATCGGATGAAGAGGTCGGATTCGTTTTGCAAAAACTCGCATAAAAAGATTTATAGCGGTTGAAGTCAGGCTCAAGCATAGCAAGGTATTTTTCACGTTCACTGTCACTCAGGAAATCGAAATAGTGCCGGATGTTTTGCAAATGTATCCGCAGGTTTTCCTTAAACAATGGTTCTGCTTTTGAGTTTTGATTGAGATAAAAATATTCCGCTGCCAACCTGCTGAGTGTTCGCGCATAAACAGGATGATCGGGGCCTTCATTTTCCTTCCTCAGTTCCAATGCCTGGCTAAAAAGTCCGGCAGCACCCTGAAAGTCCTTTTTATATTCCAGAATACACGCCAGGTTGAATAATCCGATCGCGTACTGGTAATGATGATCGCCAACAATGGACTTGACCACATCAAGGTATTCCCGGGTTAGTTTCTCTGCTTCCCCCCATTGATTCTTTCCCTGCATTACGTTGGCACGCAGCCGTATTTTTGCTGCATAGTCCATGTTATCTTTCCCAAGCATTTTATCAGAAAGTTGAGAAGCCTCAAGCGAGAGAGAATCAGCACGGTTAATATTCCCGAGAAGATACCAGGCAGAAGCCAGATTACCAAGCGGGCTCAGCATATTGATATTATCGGTCTCTTTGTATAGTTGCAGTGCTCTGCCAAACAGTGGAACCGCATCTTCATTTCTTCCGGTTGAGAGGTATAAGCGGGCAAGGTTGTTCAGGTACAACGGAAAATCAACTATATTGGAATCCTTCCAAATTTTCTCCGCTTTTTCGATGGCTGTTTTAAATAAAACTTCTGACTCGCCATACCTTCCCATCATCATGTAGAGATCTGCTGTGTTATGGATGATCAGAATCCAGGCTGTATTATTGGTGCCATAATTCTTCTCAATTATTTCCTGCGCCTTTTTAAAATTTGCTTCCGACTCATTAAAACGTCCATTGTCTTCCGTAAAAACGCCCAGATCGTTTACCGCCATGGCATAATTTAAAGACTGTTGGCCGTATATGGCACCCACGATTTCACACTGTTCTTTAATCAACTGAGTGGCCTGTGTGAACCTGCCCATACTGAAATAATAACTGGTCAACCCGTAAATGATTCTGATATTGCGTTCATTGTTTTTTCCGAATGCTTTCTCATTCAGCTCCCGGGCTCTTTCATGCAGCAATCGCGAAGAATCCCAGCGCTGGGTTTCCATACACAACTCACCCAACTGAGTAAGATTGTCAATAAAACAAGTGTCTGACCTTGTAAATTTCATTTCTGCAATTTTCAATGCTTTCAAAGAAATGAGGTATGCCGAATCATATGCATCTCTTTCCTGAAGCACAGTTGCCTTTTTATAAAGCACCGCCCAATTATCCTGTGCAGACAGATGGTTCAGCGATGCTGAAAAAAAGCAATCAGTATTATTTTAACAATTACTCGAAGCATATTTTAATTGAAAACGATTTCTCAGTATTTGAAATATTTACAAAGAATAAGCCTGCTGCAGGTTTCAGAATCCTTATCTGATTTCCCTTTTGATTAAAACGTTGAACTTCCTGTCCGAGAACATTAAACACCGAAACGTTGTATGCCCCATCAACAGTAGTGGGAAGAATGATTAATGATGCATCATGAAAAGAGAGCACTTGTATTCCGTCAAGGCTATAACTTTGAATCCCTGCGCCCAGCTTGACATGTACATAATCTGTTTTATGCAGTGTATCATTTTTACAATTGCTGCTGTATGCAATCAGGGAAACAGAATAAAAGCCGGGAGCTGTATATTCGTGCCATGGAGATGCATCTGATGAAAAATTACCATCTCCGAAATTCCATAAATATGCATTTGAACTTGAGGAACTATTAGTAAATACAGCATAGGCAGAAGGCAGATACAAAACCGTATCGTTCACAGTAAATAAAGATTGTGCATTGGGCAACACAGTTAGATAATTATTCAGTGAGATTGTATCTGAACCGCTCAGACCATAAGCGATCATTTCTACATTATAGATTCCAGCGCTATCATAAGTAACAATCGGGTTTGCGAGATTTGAGGCAGAAGTATTTCCTCCCGGAAAATTCCATTGATAGGAAGTTGCAAATGCACTTGTGTTTGTATACTGAACGGAATCGCCCTCGCAGATTGATGTAGCTGAAGATGCAAAAGAAGCAGTCAGATTAAAAATTACTCTTTGACCATCGGAAGATGTTACTGTGCCGACAAGTCCGGCACCATTCACTGCTTTTACATTTACATAATACAACTGTCCGTTGACAAGACTTAATCCGTTTTGCGTAAAGAGTGTATCGGTAGAAGCAGTCCATGCAACAATATCACTATCGCCGGGAGATGTAGAAACAGAATAAAGATACTGCGCAATTCCGGAATGTGTATCGATTGACGGGTGCCAGTTTGCGCTGATTGTGCTGATAGTAAAAACTGTATCCAGATCGCTTGTTGTTCCGTCATTGATGCTCGCTATAGCAGAAGGCGCCGTCCAGTCCACATTTACATCGGCAGAAATAACAGAAGAAAGATTCAGTGCTGCATCATTTACGATGGAACGAATTCTTCCGGCAGGCGATGCAGGACTTGGATTCTGGAACCGCAAATCATTTGTACTTGCTGCACCAACATTCACGGAAACATTCGACGTTCTTGACCTGTATACTCTAAAATCATCTATCTGCAAGCGACTACTTCCCGTTCGGAATGAGATATAATTTCCGGCAGTACTGTAGGGTGAAGGATCGGTGTATGAACCCAGCAGCACATTGTCGCGATACACATCCATCTTTCCACTGATACGGTCGTACACAACCTTTACATCATACCATTGCGCTAAGTTGGTTGAAATATTATCTACAATTTTAACCTGCGTAAAAGTATTGTTCGTGACTTTATAAAACTCCAGCTTGCTTGTTTCAAGCCTGAACCAGATGAAATAGGAATTTCTTCTGTTCAAATAGTTTGCGCTGTCGCAGAAAAAATGAAAACCGAAACGTTTGCCTGTTTTGTTTCCTCCGTCAACTTTAGCTTTGAAGTGATACAGATATCGGTTTGATAAAGTTTGATTTAAAGGTGAATATATATTTGTATTTGTATTGATGGTATCAGGTTGATTAAGCACTCCGCCTGAAATATCCCAAACTCCGGAATACTGCGTCCATTCAGGGTTTACAGAGGTGTTGAAATCATCATTGTAAAAACCGCGCGTGTTATTGGCACGCCATTCTGTATTATTAAAATCACTGACCTGATAAAAACTTTTTTCAAGACCCGATCCACCAACATTATCAACATCTGCAAAGGTTGCTGTAAAATTTTGGGTCTTCCAGTTTGTGCCTGCACTGATCGCTGTTGTTGGTGGAATATTATCATAGATACATGACCACAGGGCTTTCCATCCGGTGCCATTGGTGGCTGCATTGGATTTAAATCTTAATGTAAGGGCATTTCCTGATGCATTAATATTTCCAGGATTGTTAGTTCCTGTATAACTACCCACCAGCGGACTTGCAATGCTTGCGCCGTTATAAATTTTAAGCGTATCTCCTGCTCCCAAACTGAAATTACTAAAGAGCATAGAAACGAAAGAAGAATTCGTTGGAGAAATGGTGTAAGTATAACTTTCGTTATCGTAATAATTTCTTTGTGGCCCACCCATATCATACAGTGAATCGCTGCATGGGGTTGTTCCGCAATTTGTAAATTTATCGCGCAACTTATCCCACAGTTCGGTATATCCGTCATCGTAACCCAATGCCCAGATTCCGATTCCGCCAATCCCGCGTTGGTTCACCATATCATAACGACGTCCCAGACTGTAAGCATCATCCATCCAGCATTGATACCACTGCGTGCCGTCCTGAAAAGCATAATAAGGCGTAAAACTTGTCTGGTTCCAGAGCTTGGTTGTGTAGTCACCGCTTGCATTTGCACGTACCGTATTCCAGAATACAGAATATCCGGCAGTGCATGTGGATGGGACTGCATTGCTTGCTGTTGGCCATTCTTTTCCGTAATAAGGAAGTCCTAAAATAAGTTTTGAAGGAGCAACACCGAGATTCAGATAATACGTTATCGATTTTGTTAATGTGTAATTGTACCCTGTTTGAAAATTGTACAAAGGATCTGTAGGACCTGCTGTAGTACTGCCACTATAGTAATAATCATAGCCCATGATGATAAAAAGATCAACGTAAGGGCCCATTGCAGCTACATCATAGGTGCTGCTCCATTCGACGGAAGGAAGATCGATTGAAATTTGAGATCCGGGAATCGCTACATGCATCTGCGTACACAGATCAATCATGAAGCTGGTCATATTTGCTTTTTGTGCGCTGGGAACTCCTTCGAAGTCGATATTGACGCCGTGTGCACCACGTGTTTGCACAAGTGAGATTAAATTTGAAATCAGTGTTTGCTTTGAAGTTGCATTTGTCAAAAACGTTGCATGATTTCCAAAAAGTGTAACTGCAAGATTTACGCGTTTGCCACGGGCGAGCGCTGTATCAACTGCATCGTTGGTTGCCCAACTGTGTGTAGAGGTTGCATTACCTGTTAAGTAGTCAACTTCATAACAGAAATAGGAAAAATCGCTTATAAGATCCCAGTCATAATTATCTTCAAAACCATTTTGCCAATAGGGATGCCATCCGAAAACAATTTTATTCAGATTGCACGAAGCATTCACGGAACGGGAAGGCATTGCCGCGGGTTTATTTACTTGGTTGAATGAAGCATCATCGAATCCCAGTGAATTGTAATGATTCAGCTGTTCCTGATGAATGCTTTCATTATGCTGTGAAATGGCATACAACGGAAGTAAAAGCAGGAGAATTAAAATATTTTTTTTCATAGTATAAAGAAAATTGCCTGCTAAGGTAATCAAAGCAGGCAATTCGAAAGGTTGTGTATTATTAATTTTACAATTTACATACTTGGATTAAACTCTCTGCTTTTCTTGGCGAACATACCTACAAGCATAATTTCATGAGTTCCGTTGCTATAGGATTTCAATTGCTTTCCCATATCGAAATCGTAAGAATATGCCAGTTGCAGGAAGTCCGTTATTTTCACACCCAGCAAGCCAACAGCTGATGTATTGTACCTGTATGAAAATCCAAACCAAAAGCGATTATTGAATTTTGCATTGCAATTTAATTCAGCCTGGTGGATAAACTTACTGCTTTTAAAAAGTAAAGAAGGAGTAATGATAATAGTTTCACTGGCAGGAATGTTATACGAAGCAAAGAAATAATAATGACGCGGAACTTCAAAAGTCGTAGAGTTTTTCAGCGATTTCAGAAGGTGGGTTGTGGAAAGACCCAGTCTCATTTTTTCTTTAAGAACAAATTCCAAACCGAAAGAGAAATCGGGTTTCAGCTCATTTTGGCTTAGTGCCGAGAAGGTAGGGTCATCCGGATCTTCAATAGTCAGGGCATCCTTATCTAAACTTTTATTAAGAATGCCTAATCCGGCACCTCCGGCAAGTACAGCATTTTCCGACAGGTTAATTCTGGCTGAATACATAGCACGAACAGTTTGTGAGTTCTCGTGTCCGAGTTTGTCATTGATCACACTTAATCCAACACCACCAACGCCTTCAAAAAACATATCTGCATTTAGCAACTGACTAGAAGGAGCCGTATTAAAGCCCATCCACTGCTGCCTGTGAAGAAGCGATACTTTTGAATATTCGGTATTACCGGCACTTGCAGGATTAAATGCAAGTGTATTGAACATAAAATTACTGATCTGCATATCATTTTGAGCAAACATAGTTTGAACACTGAACAGTAATATCGCAGAGATTAAAAGCTTTTTCATATTTATTTTGTTAAATAAATTATTAAAATTATTCCTAACGGGCAACCAAAACAGATCCTGTAATTACCGATTCAATTCCATCAACATCCGTTATTTTAGCAATGAAGTAATAGGTTCCGGGAGATACATTTGTGCCATCGTATCTGCCATCCCAGCCATCTTCACCTTCATACATTTTCATTCCCCAGCGATCCAGAATTTTCAGGTTTATTCCACGCAGGAAGAAATCATTTTTCCCGTCACCATTGGGAGTAAACACATTCGGAATATCATGAATGTGAATATCCAGTGTATTGGGCAATCCTACACAGGTATAGTTTTCCGCATATGCAGTAAAAGTATGATCACCTACTTCCAGTCCGCTTGTTACATAAACATTTGAGTATCCGTTATGAATGGTATCGCCGTCTAAAATAAAAGTATAATCAGCATATCCTCCCGGCACAGCGGTAAGGGTAACTACCTGACCTTCCCATAAACCGGATTCTTCACCAGGAGATACTACAACTTGCAATTGAGGGTTAGCCCAAATGGTAACATGGGTATAGAATGTATCTAAACATCCGTATGGGTTGGCAACTAATACTGTATAATAACCCGAATCAGACACAACCACATTATCAACGCTTGGAGATTGTTCGAGAGAAGTAAAACTGTGCGGGCCGCTCCATATCCAGCTGGTCACGTTGCTGGCGGAACAGTTAAGCACTAACTTATCGCCTTCACACAAGGGACCGTTGTTAGTAACATTTCCTTCTATCGATTGGCTGACAACAACAATAGCTGAAGTTGTGGGTGAAGCACCGCAGTTGTTGTTTGCCTGAACCTGAATCACAATTGTATCCTGCGCAGTAGGAGCCCAAGTAACCGTAATGGTTGATCCTGTTCCGGTAATTGTACCGGCAGTATTAGGAATAATTGACCATGTATAGTCATCTGCATTGTCGGCACTTGTAGTGTATGTACTAACCGTAGGTGACGAGCAGAAATGCATTGTACCTGTAATAGTATCAGGTGTGCCAATCATTGGGTCAATATCAACTGTTATAATATCCGAAGTGTCACTTCCGCAACCATTCTGGCCAATAACATAGATCGTTACTGTACCAGTATAGGCATTATCCCAATCCATTGTAGCGGAATTTCCACTTCCCGAAAGTGTTCCTGCAGCAGGAGGTGCAACAACCCAAACATAATTAATGGTATTACTGGAAGTAGTAGTATAAGAACTGTTTGAACTGTTAATACATAAAGCAACATCTCCAACAGGAGCAGTAATGCTTTGATCAGCAGAAGGAGAAACAATAATAGTTTGAGAAGAAGTGAGCCCGTTTCCACAACCATTAATTCCCATTACAGTCAATGTTGCAGTACCTGTAAATCCAGCATTCCAACTAACTGTACCCGAAGTGCCAGAACCGGTCACACTACCAGCACCAGCAGGACTAAGAGTCCACTGATACGATGTAGCATTTGTGGATGTTGCTGTATATATCGAAGTAGCTGTACCCATACAAAGGCTGGCTGGACCGGCTGGTGTTGTTGCAAGGTCAGGAACAGCACCTGAAATAGTAATAGTTAGTGAGTGAGGTGGACCATTTCCGCAGATATTTACCCCGTTCACAGTTATTGTTGCCTGACCTGTAAATGCATTGTCCCAATCAACAGTTGCTGATCCCGTAGTTCCTGTGATAACACCAGCTCCCGGAGGGCTGATAGTCCAGGTATAAGAAGATGCATCCGTAGACGTGGTATTATAAATAGAATTTGGACTATTAACACAAAGGTCGGTTGGACCAGTTGGAACAGTAGGTGTACCCGGCAAGCCAGGAACAACAGTTATTGTAGCCGAGTTTGAAGTGGCAGTTGGTGGTGCAAGTCCAGTGACAACGCAGTGGTAAACATTACCATCAAAACTAAAGGGAGCACCAAGAATGATGAGGGTATTTGTGGTACAGCCCATATAATTTGCTCCATTAATAAGAGGCGTCCACGTAGCTCCACCATTTGTTGAAACTTCCCATTGATAGCTTATACCTGCGCCTGACGCTGCAACTGTAAAAATTGCATTTTGTCCAGAGCAAATGATAGAATCATTCGGATGACTAACAATAGCAGGAGAAGCATTGACTGTTAATATTGCCGCAGCAGTATTTGCAGCAGGCGAACAAGTTCCTGAAATGACACATCTGTACTGATAATTATTTTGCGCATACTGAACATCTGTCATGGAAAGAGTCGAAGTAAGAGCTCCACTGTATGTAGGATTAGTTCCACCATTTACGACATTTAACCAACTCGCTCCATTATCCGGAGAATACTGCCACTGGTATGAAAGTCCCGTTCCTGTACCGGCAGCAATGAACATTGCCGTTCCTCCCTGTCCAATAGTTTGACTGATCGGAGATAAAGTAACACTAGGGGCAACATCAATTGTAATGGTAGCATAACTTGAACTTTGCGAAACACAAGTCCCGTTTTTAACAATGGCCCTAAATTGAGTAGTTTGCGTGAGATTTGTGTATGCTTGTGTTGTCGTTGTATTTGAAATTGGGGTCCAAATAGTAAAAGGAGAAACTGAATATTCCCAGTTTAAAACGGATCCAGTATTTCCAGATAAAGTAAGTACACCACTGTTAGAACCTGAGCAAACAGTTGCGTTAGCTGAAACAGCGCCACCAATAGTTGGAGCATCAATACTAACTGTAACCGGAGTAGTATAAACAGAAGTGCAGTTATCCGTTGCTTTTCGTCTGAAACAAGTTGTTACAGTTATACCTGAAGGTGGGTCATAGGTTGATGCTGTTGCACCTCCAATACTGGTCCAACCGCTCGCACATCCCGGGACAGTGGTATATTCCCACTGGTAATTAATAGTACCAGCCCCACCTGATGCAGCTGTTGATGACGAGAAAGCAACCGGATCACCGCCATTGCATACAGTCTGGTTGGCTGTAACAGCACCGGCAGCTAAAGCTGAGGGCTGGGTAATTACAACAGAAACTACATAACTACATATACCGCCTGCATCAGTAATTGTACAATAATGCGTGCCTGCATTAAGTGTAGTTGTGTTAGATGCGTTAATGCCATTATCCCAATGGTATGTATAAGGCGATGACCCGCCGCTACCAGAGGCAGTAGCAGACCCATTGCTGCCACCATTACAACTCACATGATTATTAATAACTGCAGAACCAGAAACACCCGAAACAAAAAACGAAAGTGCATTAGAACTGACAGGATTATTACATGCATCTGAAACTTGCCCGACCAGATTGAGGCTATAAGTTCCACCAGCAGTAAGTGGTGTATTTAAGGTAATTGTAAAGTATTCACTATATGTAGTACCGGAATTGCAGTTAACATTTGTAATTGTATATGGCCCTCCGGGTCCAGTGACAGTAAAATCACCATTTGATACAGTAGAACATTTAACTCGTTCTGAAAACAAAAAAGTAATTGTATTTTGTCCGCATGAAGGAGAACTGGTAATAGATTGAAATGCAGGTGGCGTGACATCAACGATAACGCCAGATGCAGAACTAAAGTCAATTGTATATCCACTCTGGGTGGAACTATAATTACTAACATTGATGGCATATGTTTGTCCAACAGTAACAGGAATTGGTGCATTCCATAATGTACCACCTGCCCATTGGGAATTGAGTGTATTTCCACTAGCACACCCTGTAGATCCACCACCCAGCGCATAGTTACAGCTTACTTCTAATGCAGGATTATTACGAATATCAGTACAGACTGCATTTGTTAAATTATAGACTGCCCAGTCATAATCATCTGCAGAAGAGTTCGGAGTTAACGAAAAAGTGAGATTTCCTGCTGTTTGGACATTAAAAACATACCAGACGTCATTTTTTTCTCCATTTTTTAAACAGGAGGAAACGCCACTGATTTCATTGGAACAGTTCCCTTGCCCAGTGTATGAAGTCGTGGTATAATAAGAATTCCCACAAATAGGTATTGCATCCAGACAATCCTGATTGTTTGGTGTTGCGCATGTTCCAACAGTTGTACAACTGATATTTGCCTGCCAGCCAGCATCTACATTACTTCCGTCAGAGTAAAACCTGAAAGTTAAACTTCCGAATTTTGAAGTAATCTGAATATCCGATTCTGTAATAGATCCGACAGTTCTATGACCCCCAATCCTGCCTAAAGCAGGAGAAGTGGTAGAGGTACCGTCATAAACATATAAATAATCATAATTATTTTCAAAATCCCATGCAATAAACGAAAACGAAATTTGCTGACCTGGTGTACTCGAAGTGAAAGTTTGAATAACATTTTGGTTGATCGCATAATTCCCTGTCCCAGCTGGATCGTAAAAAACGCCTGAGCAAGTATTAATACTTGTGGTTGACATGTTATAAGTTTGCCCGAAAGTGAGCGAACTGATAAAAACAAAAAATGCGAGGAATAATATCTTTCTCATGTGATTGATTTTTTGAAATTATTTATTTTTTTTGTTTAAATCGAAGGAATAATCTAAATATTCCACGCCTGTCATTACCTTGTATGCATCAGGATTGTCTTCAATCCATTTTTGTTTAGCAATAATATAATTTTCCTTATACTTTTTAGGATCTCCTGAATTATTATACTTAGGGAAATTATCTGGATACTGACAATCAAAAATTGGCTGGGGTATATAACCCAGAATCGGATACAATTCTTTCTTTTCGATCAGCTCCGACTCAATCAACTTGTCATTTACAATAACATAATCAAGATCGAAATCAACTCCACTTTTCAGTAAAATTTTACGTACAGCCATTGCACCTACATTTTCATTAATTTCAACTTTACATCTTCGGTTGTAAAAAATTT
>JAZDMK010000102.1:0-16198 GCA_043800975.1 Bacteroidota bacterium
TACTTTCCTATATGAAATTTTATACCCTGAAAAAGGGTCTTTTCTTATCCAGCCGTTAGCAATGTTTATTCTTATAATTTTCTTCAACATTTTTATCAGTTTCATGCATGTGTTATGTTCGCAATTCCTGACACTTTTTAGGAACATTTCAAAACCACAGATGAAGTCATAATCAATTTTTTCGACAGGAATGTCTTCCCGATCAAAGCGGCTTTTCAGATACTGCTTTACAGTTCTTAAACAACCCTCAAATTCTTTGACGGTATTTTGTGAAAGGTCTTTTCCGATCAATAATCTTGCATTTTGATTATGTTCTTCGAATGATTTGATAAGTGTAAGGTTATTGTCGCTTTTCCCTAAATAGGCATTGATAACCGACTTCGCTGTAATCTCACGATGATCTGATTTCATTTCAGAAATTATTTGATTGATCTGAAAGGAAGTTCTTTCAAGATGAACATTTACTTTTTTTGCTTCATGTGTTGCTCCTTTTGCTCCACCTCTTTCTGCACTCCACAATTCCGGCGGTATTGTTTCTCCAATAGCTACTTCAACACTTTGAGAATTTACTGTCAGTTTAAGGTAGACTGGGGCTTCACCGTTTTTTCTTAACTTTGTTCTTTTAATGTAAAAAAGCTGTCGAACGTTGGTTCTTGTTTCCATAATTTTTCTTTCTTTAAGTTAATAATAAAAATACATTATCAAACTCAAAGAAGAAAGTGCAAAGCGTGTTATACCAAGGCAAAGGATCACCTATCAATAAAGCAACTCTTTTAAACCACCTGCCAATGGTAATGCCAATAAACTAATGCTTTTATATGCTTTAGCCTATACATTCCCCAAAGCTATAACCTTAGATAATGCTGGGCTTTCACAGATGTGCTTTGGCTTGCAAAGTGAAGCATCAGTTCCGTAGGCACGGGATGTTTGTAGCAACGAAAAGAAAAGAGAAACCTGAGTGCCTTTAGGTACGACCTGTTGAACATGGGTTCTGTGCAAAAGTGTTTCGCTGGTTGTAAAGCGATAATTTTAAGTCGATTCCCACATTCGTGGGAATGACTAAAACGAAACATTGGTGTGTGTTTTGATTTCCTATCTTTACAAAAAAATCACTCCCATGCTACAGAAAAAAATTATTCAGATAAGTGGTATCATCATTCTGGCTTCAATCGTACAGGCTGGATTTGTTTCGTGTAAATGCTGTAAGAAAAACAAAACTGAAAAACCTGCGCGAACCATTATTCTTGGCAGCGGGGGCGGAGTGACCGGGAAGTACGTTGAGCATATTATCAATTCGGATGGAACCATAATGCTTGATAAACTGGATAAAAATCCGGCGAAGCAAATCAGAACTTTTGATAAAAGTATGATGGATAAAATCAATGCGCAATTTGATGCATTGAATTTTTTTACCATAAAATACAACGAACCCGGCAACATGAATTATTATGTGAAGTGCAAAGCCGGGAATCAGGAAAATAAGGTTCAGTGGGGCAAACCCACGAAGGGAACACCGCCTGCCGATGTTGTGAAGTTTTACGATACGGTGTATAAGTTTATCGTGGCGGATTAAAAAAAAGTGGTGAAACAATTTCTCATTTCACCACTCAATATCAGGATTTGAAATCTTAATTTTTAATCAGCTTCAGTGTAACCACATTCTTGTCACTCACTAGACGCATGTTGTATATACCGCATGGATACTGTGAAAGATCAAGTGCAAATTTGTTCTGACCGGCTGTCATGTTGAATTCATTTTCCCATACATTTCTTCCGAGCATATCGGTGAGAACTGCGCTTACCTTTGCAGGATCTGTCATAGAGCAGGCAATGGTGAATGCATTTTGTGATGGATTTGGGAATGCAGCAGCCGAATTAATCGGGCTCTGTATATCTTCAAATCCGGGTGCATACACCTGTGCAAAGCAAACATTATCAAGATATGCATTGTCGAGCACGAAAGGAATGACAATGATTGTTGTGTCGGCAGAAATATTACGGGATTCAAAGTTTACATCAAATTTTTGACCTGCATAGGAATTCAAATTGATGTAATGTGTAACGAACGGATCTGACCCGGCAGTAGTAGGATTGAATGTTCCGCTAACCTGTGTGTTGTTTACAAGTACCCGGAAATTGCTGGCCATGGTATAATCGTTTGCACCCAGATATTGAGAATACAATGTTCCTCCATGGGTTTGTTTGAGATCGAATTTCACCCAGCAGGTAGTCCATGCTGTTGCATCGACGCAGAAGTGCGCTTTGGCAGAAAGGAACTCGTTGACATTCCATATATCATTTGTATCGGCAGGGAATTCAAGAATACCCATATAATTTAAAACATTTCCGCTGGTCATCTTCAATCCTTTTCCTGAACCGTTGGCAGCAGCAGTAGCAACCCACGCACGACCCCATCCGCCGGAAGTCACATAATAATGATCACTAATATTGGCTTCTGAAAACGTAATGGTATCGGCCTGATGCTGGATGGGATTGATTACGGTGTATCCTGAAAACATATTGTTACTAAGAATAGTATCAATAGAATTTGATGTAAGAGCAAAGAATGTGTATGTGCCCGATGCACTAAGGTCAACAGGCAGGTTGAACGTGTACTCAATGGTATCCTGAGGAAATAATGTGTGAGGTAAAACAAAATATTCAAAAAAGGGTGTGCCACCGGTGCTGTATCCAACCATAATCGAATCCAGCTCAAGAGAATCGCATCCGAAGAATGAAATCAGGACTTTAACAGTTTCTGCATTTCCCAATCCGCAACCGGAAACAGGAGATGTGATTCCAACTACGCCTACATCAAAGTTCTGTTGCAGCTTGCTTTCAAACGAAACATCCATGATGCTGTCGTTCCATGCAACGGCTGTGTCGCCCAGTTTGGTCCATACATCAATGGTGTGCATGCCAAGCGTAGCAAGGTTTACTGAAGTCGGGAAAATATAATGCAAAGTGTCGCCGCCATTCCAGGTAGCAGCAAGAATAAGTGTGTCATAAACCATGGCGTTGTTATCTATCCGGTATGCCATAGGAATAATGGTTGCCGGAGCCAGATCGGAATTGCAACTGTTGTAAAGCAGGCTCACGGCAGGATATTCATTGCCAAGTCCGCAAGCAGTAACTGGCCAGTCAACGCCTAATAAAAATACTTTGGAATCAGTATAGGGATGTCCAATGCCAACAGCAGACCATGCTGCAGCACATTGGATGACAGCATTTGAACAGTTTCCGTAAAGGTCTTTGGCTGCCTGCATGGTGCCCATATACATATCGTAATAATTGGAAGAAGCACCTATGTATTGATTTAATGCGCGGTAAGCAATAGCTGCGGCAGTATCCATGGTAACTCCATTGACGGAGTATGAAGTGAAGTTATCATTCACACCGCTTCCGCCCATCGAAAGAAGGTAGAACCAATAATTGCCAACGCTACAGTTCTGGTGAACTCCGCCGTTATCAACTGCGGGGTCTGACTCCCAGAATTCGCCCAGATATGTATCGGGTTGTGAGCCGTGTTTGGGGTCGTTCAGAAAACGCAATGTATCACCAATGTCTTCACCGCAGGCCCAGTTAGGCATGGGGTCAGCATAAAATTCAACGCAGGTTCCGAAAATATCACTGAATGATTCACTAAGTGCGCCGGGTTCGTTCTGATAAATTAGGTTTGCTTCATTTTCACTGACGGCATGTGTGATTTCATGAGCACAAATATCAACGGTTGTAAAAGCTGAATACGATCCGCTTCCATCACCATATGTCATGGAAGATCCATCCCAGTAAGCATTGGCGAAGTTAGTGCTGTAATGTACATAGCTTACCAACTGCGCTCCAGCATTGTTATAACTATTGCGGCCAAATGTATTCCAGTAATAATCGTAGGTCATTTCTGAAGCCCAGTGTGCTTCTGTTCCAACGCTGTCGGTTTCTCCCCAATGGTTATCCGTATCGGTGAAATCAACGGCATTGGCATACACATCCTGATTCAGCATATTATATGTCATAATCCCGTTTCCGCGCCCTGTTTCGCGCAGGCGGTAAGATGCAGGAGCCAATGAATCGGCAGTTATATTTTGAACCCCGTCGTAACGTGTATGTGCAACAGCAGGAACATCGTCGGTCATCAGCATATTCAGATGATGATAGATACTTCCGTTCATGGCGTCCACAAAAATAAACTCGCGTTTCAGTGGTTTGGTGGCATATACTTCCAGCTTATACACAAGGCGGTATTCCGCAGGATTGTTGTTCATGCTTTTGTTCATCACGAACAGTTCCGCTTTGGGATAATAGGTCGCTGCCGGATCATTTCTAATCTGTTTCAGCATAGCTTCGCGCTGTGCGTCTTGCCAGATATAACGTTCAGCATTCATGTATGCAAGCGCTTTTTGAATGGCATCATCCAAGGACAGGGCAGGAGCGGCGTTCAGGCTGAGACCTTTGATAATTTCACCATTCGCAGTCAGCAATTGTTTGTTTTTCTGATGCAGCATATAGTCACTTCCATACACAGGAACACCTTTGTAATATTGCTGGTAGCGGAAATGGGTAAAGCCCAGGTTATCGCTTTTTGTTTTCTGAAGGATCATTTCATCATTGTTTCCAAGACCAAACGCCTGTTTGTGCTGCGTAAACAAAGTTGCCGGGTTCAACTGAGCCGGATTACGGAAGGTGATCCAGTTAGGGTTTTCGTCTGCAATAGCAATCGACGAGAGGTTCTGGCTCTGGGCAGAAATGCTTATCAGCAGCGCCAAAACGGAGAGAGTAAGAAGTTTTTTCATGAAGAATGGGGTTAATAGCGGCACTAAAGTATGGAAAAAAACTAAATGTGTGAACAACACGAATAAAATCAACGAAATTATTTAATAAGGATCAGTTTTTTTTTACTGAATAAGCAACAAGTTTATTTTAATTTCGTCTAGGAGTTACTTCAATGAAAATTTATGAAATATTTATTATTTGCAATCTCAATGTTCCTAGGAATCTTTTTTGCATCGGGACAAACCATTCTTCAATCATACGATTTTACAACTGCATCAGGCTGGAGTGGTTGGAGAATAAACAACTTTTATTTCAGTCATTATTTTACGATTCCGGTACATGGTGATTTAGCTTCTGTAAACGAAGGTGATCACGATAGCAGTTTTTTGCAGAAACGACTTGTATCACCACCAATCGATCTGAGCATAGTTTCTTCAGCTTACCTTTCAGTCTCTGTTTTCTTTCTTGAAAAAACATATAATGCACACAGCGAATCGCTGCAGATTCAGGCCAGCATCAACGGAGGCGCAACATGGACTCCTGTGAAGACAATTCATGCGTATTACGATTTTCATACGGAGTATGCCGATCTGACTCCTTTCTGTGGAAATTCAAATGTGCTTCTCAGTTTCCTGTATTCCGACAACAACGGCTGGTTATATGGCGCTGCTGTGGATGATGTGAATATTTATTCACTTCCCCAGCGTGATGCAGCTTTGGTGGATGTTAACGAACACGAGTACTGGCCTGCATCAACTTCCTATCCCTTTCATATACTTTTTCAAAACCGTGGCTCAGCTAACATTACATCACTTCAGGTAGAATACAGCGTCGATGGGGGTGTTGCTCAAACCCACACTTTGAACAGCATTTCAGTTGCTCCACTTGATACGCTTTCGTTTACGCACAGTGTTCCCTGGATACCTTCCACCGGATCACATATTGTTAATTTTCGAATCGCATCCGTAAATGGAACAATCGATCAGTACACCGCCAACGACAGCCTGCAATTCACACTGCGCAATGTGATCAGTACTACACCTGAAAAACGGATCGTGATTAACTGGATCAAAGGCACCTGGTGCACACTTTGTGGTTACAGCGGGATGATACTGGATTCACTGAAAGAAAACTATCCCACACGTGTGTTACCGGTGATTATGCATGATCTGGGAAGTTATGATAATATCTTCGGTGAAATATACACAGGAGGGATGCCAGCAGCATGTATGTATGCCAATGACCCTTACTATCAGTCTGTAATTAATGATGCAGGATGGCTTTCTCGTGGTAAAGTTGATAATTATGACTTTGATGATATTTATGCGCAATGCATAGAATATAATTCGGTTTATCAAAAAGCGGAAGAACGTCTTAATACATTTACACCGGTTAACGTCACAGCTACTGCCGTAATTGACACAGTCAATCGTACCGTAGTTGCCGACTTGAGTGCCGAATTCTTTGCCAATCTTCAGGGCGATTTTCGTTTCAACTGTGTGGTGCTGAAAGACAGTGTTTTTTATTTACAGGACAACTGGTTTACAAATTCTATGCGCTGGCCCTATTGCCCTCCATCATATTATATGTTATATCATAAGGAAATTCTTATTCAGTCGCTGGGTGGTAAATCGGGAACTCATGGCAGTATCCCTTTCAACATTAATGATGGTAGCATTTACACCTGGCATTATGCCGATACTTTAAAAGACCAGTTGCGCAACGCCGATAAACTGCATCTTGTATTTATGGTTGAAGAATACGATTCTATTAGCGGGAATTCCGTAATCTTGAATGCCGGTCGCTGGCCATCCGAGCCACCTGTGAGTACAAATGAAAAAATTCAGAAAACGAATCCGATCATATATCCAAATCCCTCCAGCGATTACATTACAGTTGATATTCAACACACTTATGATGTAAACTTGCGCGTATTTAATACAAAAGGATCTTTAATGGTTACTCAAAAAATCAATGGTAAACAGAATAAAATAGACATCCGAAAGTTGCCTCCGGGTTTGTATTTTCTGCAAGTGCAAGATGAAAAGGGGATAAAAGTAGAAAAGTTTGTAAAGGAATAAAAATGTGTTTGACGATTCAGACAATAAATTATTCCAGAATAATTCCGCCTCCGATTAAATCATCGTCTTCGTAGAACACAGCTGATTGTCCCGGTGTTACAGCTGAAGCGGGTGTTTGAAATTCAACTGCCAGCTGGTTTTCAGAAATCATTTTTACCTTAGCCAACGTGCCTGAGTCCTTATAGCGCACCCTGACCTTGATTTCTTTTTCTGTTGGAAAAGCCTCGTATTTCTGCATATTCAGCATTCCGACATTCATGGTCATGGAGTCCAGTTCGGGGCGTTCGCCTAATACAACGGTGTTTGTTTCAGTATCAATTTTTAGAACATACATTCTATGACCCAGAGCAATTTCAAGGCCTTTGCGCTGCCCGACCGTATAGTTATAATAACCTTTGTGCTTCCCTAAAATCTTTCCGTCAGCATCTGTGAAATTCCCTTCCTGAATGCTGGAGATGTCATCCAAAGCATGTTTCTGAAGGAATGCGCGGTAATTGTCGTCAGGAATAAAACAGATATCAAAACTTTCCGGCTTGCCGGCAATGTCTGTGAAACCGGCATCAACAGCCATCTTTCGGATTTCTGTTTTGCTTAAATTTCCGATCGGAAGCATTGTTCTTTTTAATTGTTCCTGCGCAAGACCCCACAGAACATAGGACTGCTCTTTGTTTGCATCTTCTCCGCAAACAATATGATAACGGTCTCTGAATTTTTGAATGCCTGCATAATGGCCGGTGGCAATAAATTCACAATCGAACTGGTCGGCATATTTCAGCAGGCCGCCCCATTTTACAAGTCGGTTGCACAGCACGCAGGGGTTGGGTGTGCGGCCGGCCAGATATTCTGAAATAAAATTTCCGATGATTTCTTTTTCAAACAGTTCATGCAGGTCAAGCATGTAGTGAGGAAAATCCAGTTTAACAGCAACATTGCGTGCATCGATTGCAGATTCAATGCTGCAGCATGTTCCGGGTGGCAGGTCGTGCGGAAAAAAATGATCGCTGAATGTTTTTATAGTAACTCCAATCAGATCGTATCCTTGTTCTTTGAGCAGCCACGCAGCCACGGAGCTGTCAACGCCACCGCTCATGGCAACCATAACCCTCGGCTTCTTACTCATTTATTCGAAAGGATTTTTAATCTGCTCTTCAGGAATCTTAGTGTTTAAAAGCTTTTCAAGCTCCTTGAACTTTTTATCTTTCTCTTCGATGGACTCTATCAGCTTTCCTTTTTTATAATTTTCAACTTTTTCAATTTTCCCGTCAGCCTTGTAAAAAACCCAGCGTCCTTCGGAGTAATCGTTCACATATTTTCCTATAATCATCAGGTTTTTATTGTCCCAGTAGGTTTTGTATAACCCTTCCATTTTCCCATTTACATACTGGGATTCAAGCTTAATATTTCCGGCTTCATAATATTGTTTCCATGGGCCGTTCTTAATGCTGTCGGTGTATGAAATTTCTTCATTAATTTTTCCTGATAGCGGATAATAAGTTTTGCAGACTCCGTTTAGTTTGTTCTTTTTGTAAACACCTACAGAAATAAGATGCGCATCGAAAGTGTAAAATTTCCAGATGGAGTCTCTTAGTTTATTGATGTATTGCCCTTCTGCCAAAACGGTTCTTCCATCTTCATGGTACAACCAAACTTTTGCTTTTGTTCCGCCCGGAAAATAATTCAGTTTTGATTCAAGTAATCCATCTGAAGTATAGGTTAAAAATTCACCAATGGGCTTGTCATCCTTGAATGTGCCCGAATAGCGCATCTTCCCGTCTTTGTAAAACTTTTTCCATACACCTTGCTTTCTGCCTTTTCCATCTTTTTTATTGATCGCTGTATCGTACATGGTGCCGGGCTGAGCCTGTGAAAAAGCAAACAGCAGTAACAGAGGTATAACAAGGAAGTATTTCACGATTGTTGATTTAATTTTAATACTTAACGAAGAATGAGCGTAAATTTGCATTTGATTTGCAAAAATAATTCCTTTTTTAGATTGTATGACTTGCAGAAGTGAAAATCAGGAAATAAAGATTAATACCTATTACAAAAGTAATTGCCGCTGGCTGTCCAATGCCGGATGGATAAGCTCATACCACACATTTAATTCAGGGCGTTTTTATAAACCCGACAGAAAGGGGTTTGGTTCCATACGTGTTTTGAACGATGATTTCCTGATGAACGGCAAAGGAATGGAGCCGCATACTTTTCATAACATGGAAATTATGTATATCCCATTGAGTGGAAGCCTTACCTTTTCTGATAATCTGGGTAATATGCATACGTTTGGTCCGGATGAATTTCTGCATGTATCCTGCGGAAAGGGAATCGAGATGTCGATTTCGAATCATTCAGAAAATGATGTGATCAATTTTTTGCAATTGTGGTTAAATCCTCCTCGCATCAATACTAACCCTGCTATTTGCAGAGCTGCACTTCCCAATGATGGAGAAAAGCTTCATTTGCTTGCCTGCCCGCGAAGCGATCTTCCTCTTTCCAAATTAAAACAGAATTCATGGATCAGCATTGGCCGTTTTACTGCCGGCAGCGAATACACCTATTTCAGATATACTCCGAATGATCCCGTTTTTGTTTATGTACTAAAAGGTCTGACAGAAATTGCAGGGGAACAAATGTTGAAATCGCGCGATGGATATGGCTTCCGTGATGAAGGAGATATTGAACTTGTTTGCAAGGAAGACAGCACGCTACTCTTTGTAGAAACTCCTCCCGAAGAGATATCCTGATTTATCTGTCTTTCAAGATTACTGCCGCTGCTGCTGCCACTACCACTTTTTTTAATCTGTGTAAATATGTGGTGAAAAAAAAACGAAAAGCGCAGTCACGTGCGAAAGCTTTCCATTCCGGACTTCCAGCTTCCGTCATCGGTCAAATGATTCGTACTTCGTTGCCACTACTACTGCCACTGCTTCACCAACTGATCACTGATCCGCCGCGGCGGACTGCCACTTATTCAATTATTCGTACTTAGTATGTTCGTAGAAATTCGTACTTCGTTGAGACTACCACTACCACTGCTACTACTTCACAGGACTGACTACTTACTCTTCTTCAAATTCTCAAACGAAATGGTCTTCCGCCCGGTGGAACTCCATTTTCCTTTGGCTTTCTTTCCTGAAAATTTATATTCAATCACACCAAAGCCGTAGTCGTAGCTCCAGCCAACCACAAAATATTTTTCGTAAAGAATCCCAATGCCGTAATAAATATCTTTGCCGGTAGTCCATGATACATCATAAATATCTCCATTTTTAACAATACTGATGAGACCTGTGTAATCACCCTTTTTTACAGGATATTTACCGGTTACAGTAAAAGAGCCTTCCATATTTTTGAATGATGATGCAGGAATCCATTCTTCACCAATCATTCCTTTAGAGTTTGAAAAGGTCCATTCACCAAAAAGTTTTCCATCCTTTTCCTGATAGACAACTACACCAAAACCTTTGTCACCGCCCCAACCGGCATATATCTCATTTCCTTTTTTAATACCCAACCCCTGATAATTGCCTTCATTGGTTTGCCAGTCTATTTGCCACACATCGCCCAGTTTCGATATTTTAACTGTGCCAGTGTATGGCTTGCCATCCATGGTAAGCGCTTTAGAAATTGTCCAGTTGCCTTCCTGTGCCTGTGCTGTTTGGAAAGTAAAAGAAATGAAAATCGCTATGGTAGAAATTAATGATTTCATGGTTGTTTTTTTTGTAAAGTTAAAAAGTTATGTAAAAAAAATGACAAAAATATGCAGACGTATTTTTTAGATAGATATATTTGAAAAAAAATACTATGAAGTATTACTCCCGATTGCTGTTGTATTTCTTTTTGATGGCTCATTTTCAGTCATCAGCACAACAGATTGATCTGAAAAATTACAAGCCACTGAAATCGGAAGGTGCTATTCCCAATGATTTTATAAGCAGTTTTTCCAAAAAATATGAAGAAGGGAAAACTCAGATTGTTGATGAGAAAAAACGATCGATCAGAAAAAGCAAGGATGAATTTCTTGTTTCATCCAGTTTTTATCTGAACGAATTGCTAAGAAGCGGAAAGGTTCTTTTTGGAGATCCGGTTACAAACTATGTAAATGATGTTGCCGATGTTTTACTGAAGGATTTTCCGGAATTGCGCGAACAGCTTCGATTTTACACTACAAAGTCACCTCAGGTAAATGCATTTTCAACAGATCAGGGAATTATTTTTGTTAACCTCGGATTGATTGCACAGGTGGAAAATGAAGCCCAGCTTGCCTATGTAATTGCGCATGAAATTATTCATTTTGTTAAGAAACACAATATGGAACTTTATGTGTTTACCGATAAACTGGAACGCAAATCAAATGTGGGCAAGCGCACAAATTATGAAGGGCTGATGTTAAATAAAAGTTTCCGTTCCAAAGAATCTGAATTCGAATCCGATCGCGAAGGTCTGACTTCTTATTTTCTTAAAACGGGATATTCCTTAAAATCAGTAAATAGTGCATTCGATGTACTTTTATATTCCTATCTTCCTTTTGATGAAGTTCCATTTGAAAAATCATTTTTCGAAACATCATTCTTTCATTTTCCTGCAAATTATATCTTAGATTCACTAAGCGCGGTTGATGCTGAAAAGTATCTGAATGAAGAATCTGCTACGCATCCCAGTATCTATAAAAGAAGAGAAACGATGTTGGGGCTTATTAATGAACAAAAAAAGGATGCAGGTAAAGAATTTATTTTATCCGAAAGCAGATTTCGGGAAGTTCAAAATCTGGCGCGTTTTGAAAGTGTGCGCTTAAAAATTATTGATATGAAGTACATCAGTGCTTTGTATGATTGTTTTCTTCTGCTAAAAACTTTTCCAGACAACCGGTTTCTTGAAATATCTAAAGCTGCCTGCTTATACAGCCTTTCGCGTTACAAAACCGAATGGAAAACAGCCAGCCAGACCTCATATAAAAAAATTCAGGGAGAATCCCAGCAGATTTTTTATTTTCTTCAAAAACTAAATAAAAAAGAACTAAATATTCTCGCTCTGGCTACCTGCTGGCGTGCAAAGCAAAAGTTTTCTGACAGCGAATATCTGAAACTGATTTGCGAAGAATTGATTGAAGACCTTGCTCTGGCTAACAAAACAAAATTTTCCTATTTTCTTACAGAATCGCCTACCGATAGTGCGCGTATTATTGAAAATGCTATAGATACTACTTCCAAATCCAAGTATGATAAGATTAAAGCAAAACAGAAAAAAAGCGGATTCGATGGTGATTTTCTGAGAACGGCAATGATCGATATTATTAATGATACTGCTTTTATTTCTGAATACAAACGCATCGAAGCCCTTAGCAATGAAAACGAATAAAACGAAGAATACCTTGTATCCATGTCTGAGAAGAAAGATACTAAGAACGAAAAGAAAATTCATTGTCAGGGGGATTGCATCGACAGAATTGTTGTAGCCAATCCCTTATACCTGCAGTATGATGCACGTAAAGAAGGATCAGTTCGTTTTTTTAAAACCGAATCCCGTAAAGAAGAGTTTTTAGAAATAATTCAGACAATTTCGAAAAAGTCGCAGTTAAATGTTGATCTTCTTTCACCCAGCCTGATTGCTTCAACCGAAACTGAAAAATGGAATGATTTGGCTTTTATTAACGAATGGGTTAACGAACGCTTGGATTTAGAAGATATATATATCATACCTCCCGGAACCGATTTGATCAATCAGGAAATAATGAACAAGTACGGAACGAATCACCTGCTTTGGAATGGAATCATATCGATACGCATTCCTGCCCAGATTGATCCGATGGTAGCCTGTTATGTAGCTCTGGTTCCTGTTCTGCTTCCCTTTTACATTTATCGTTTGGTTAAACCAATCTATAATTCATATTATTTCCAGTTTCTATATGATACCGATAATGGGGAATCTAGAATGACCGGGATATACAACCTCAAAAGTAACATGCATCGTGATTTGCTAAAATCAAGATTGTTTTTTTCATTTAAGAAAATTAAAAGACTGAAAAAACATGAAAATTAAAACTATTTTTCGAGCCTATGCTCTCAGTGCTGTTTTGCTCGGTCTTGCCACTTGCTCATTTGGGCAAAATGTTGGATATTGTGGAAAGAAATTTTCATTAAATTACTACTCTTCATTTTCAAGTGCACTTTCCAATCCAAACGTAAATCATCAAAGCGGAATCACTTCTTTCAATTTCGCTCATAATTTAGTTCCTGAATTTACAATTTCCCCCTCAGCATCCTTATGTGTACGAGCTGGTTTTTTTAAGACCGCATTTGAATATAAAACATCTTTTAACTATGATGGTACAGGCGTATATAGTAATGAAATATTTGAATTTGACCCTCATAATCTATACGGGGATCTTAGTGTTCAAACTTTGGGGATTGGGTTTAAATTTTTCAGGAGGAATTTCATTGCACCGCTGGGAAAGTATTTTAAGCCGGAGTTTTTTATTCTGGCTTATTCGGTTAACGAACCATCTGATACAAAAGTTTTGGAAAGTTGTAACTGGGATGGATTGCAAAATATGAATGCACCTCAGCTTCCTCAATTCAAAAATAGAAGTCCGTATTTAATGGCTGGTTTAGGATTTGAAGTCGGAGCAAGTCGGATTCTTTTTGATAAGCTGATTTTTAACTATGGTATTGGAGTGGCATTTTTTCCAAACAGTTTTTTCTATACCCTGGATAATTCAGTTGCAGAAAGCATGTATTATTATGTTATTCCAAAAGCACGACTAAATGGACTTTCATTAATTAATGCCCGAATCGGGATAGGCGGCCTGCTGTTTTAGCAATACACCAAAAACAGTAATAAATATTAAAGTTGCCGGATTACATTTTCCGGTTAACTCATAATTTATAACTTATAACTCATAACTGTTATCAACCCTTCTCCCATTTCCTCGAAACCTTACCCGGTTGACGAACCACCTTCCAGCCCTGCTTTTCAGCCATCTTGAAAATTCTCCTGCGCAGGGGTTTTACATAAAATATTCTGTACACCATCCAGCAGCGGCTGTGGCGCTTTACAATGCCGCCAATGGAAATCACATCGTACAGCGAACTGGCGCAGCGCATTCCCAGAAAAGCATAATCGTAAGGAGTGCGCCTGGTGTATGATATCACAGTATCTGTGATGACACTCAATTGTTTTTTTGTGACGGGAATTGTCACTGTTGTATATTTCTTTCCTGCGGTATCGCGCAGCCAACTCTTGATTGGTTCTGCATCATACACGCCGTGTTTGTGTTTTTTGTGCGAAAAAATATGCAGTCTGTCGCTGGGATTCAACCCGAAGTTAACCCCCCGCACTTCAATGGTAACATGGCCGCCC
Source organism: Bacteroidota bacterium (assembly GCA_043800975.1). Taxonomy (GTDB): domain Bacteria; phylum Bacteroidota; class Bacteroidia; order Bacteroidales; family JAHJDW01; genus JAZDMK01. The sequence goes on from JAZDMK010000102.1 coordinate 14,211, forward strand.
CGCTTCCCGCCAAAAACTTTCTGTTCCGTTTTTTTATAACCCGGCGCCGGCTTCGATCCGTACAAAAAATGGATGCGCACGCTGTCGGTTTTTTCTTGCGCAAAGGCTGTCGCAAACAAAAACAGAATAAATAGAGTTGTAATAATCTTCATTTCGATTTCAAAGAAAAGAAAAATTACTTAATTATTCACCCTGAGTGGAGTCCCTGCCCGATATAGGCGGGGAGGGATTAACTTCGTTGATCCAAAATTATTTTTTTTACTACAACAATCAGAATCTGCCTCCGGCAGAATGCTTTTTATGTGTCCCTCTCTGCTTGAAAATAAATTTTCTGTTGCGGAGAAGGATTAACTTCGTTGATCGTAAATTGTGGCTGACGGCCTCTTCCATTTCGGTCTCCGGTCTTCGGTCTTCGAGCATCCGTCTTTATCATCCAGAAGGTGTTGTCTTGTGCGCAGGGCTTCCATTTCTGACTTCTGTCTCCGGTCTTCGAGCCCAACGACAAGTCTCAGCTACCGCTTGCATTTCGTACTCCCTCCTCCGACGAAAAATAAATTTTCAGCGTCGGCGGAGCACATAAAAAAAAACCATCTTGCGATGGTTTTTCTGATTGTTGTGACTCCAGAAGGACTACACAATCTACTTCCGTTTTCTTCTCATTTTTATCTTTTGCTACGCCATGTCTGTATTGCTTTTTATTTCATTTCATCTTAGTGCAGCCTGTTAATAAAAAATACGCATTTTGTTTTACCATTTGTTTTACCTGTATAATCTTTTTTTGTATCTTTATAGAAAATTAACGCAAATGGCTTCAACAAAAATAGTACTCCTCCTGAACAAATCCAAAAAGAACGACGAGGCTCCTCTCTATCTCAGGATTATCAAGGATCGTAAACCTAAATACGTCTCCCTGGGTATCTCTGTTTTGCCCAAATTCTGGGATGAAAATAACCAGTGCGTCCGGCCCAAGCATCCAAACTCAGCCCGCATCAATAATTTCATTCAGCATAAGAAGGCCGAAGCCACTGATGTCATTCTATGCATGGTCCAGGAATCCAGGTATGTAAAAACTTCCGTTTTAAAAGACGCCATCCGTGGCCTGTCTCCCATGAATTTCATCAGTTATGCCGACAACTACATTGGATCACTCAGGGTCAAGGGCAACATTGGTACTTACCGCCGAAACAAGGCCATTCTCAATAAGCTGAAAAATTTCATCGGGCGCGATGAATTCCTTTTCTCCGACTTTACCATTTCCTTTCTGAAAGACTACGAGGCCTACCTGTATAAGGCACTCAACAACTCTCAGAACACGATCACAACGAATTTTAAAACCCTCTGTAGGATCTTCAATGAAGCTGTGCGCGAAGATCTAGTCCCGGCTGAAAGCAATCCCTTCCTGAAGTACAAAACCAAATGGGAAACCACCGAAAAGGTTTTCCTTACTGAAGAAGAGCTGGCATCTTTTGAAGCACTAGTACTGAAGTCCGATTCAAAAAAGTACCATTTCCGTAACATGTATGTCTTTGCCTGCTACGCCGGAGGCATCCGGATTGCTGATCTGCTCCGGTTGAAATGGGAAAACTACGATGGCAGGCACATTTTATTGAGTACACGCAAAACTGGATCTGTGGTTTCAATAATGCTTCCATCTAAAGCTATGGAGATCCTCTCCATTTATCACACTAAGTCATCAAAAAAAAACGATTTCATCTTTCCGTTAATGAAGCCCGAAGATGAATTCCTCCCCCCTGACAGGCAATTCAATGTTATCGCCAGTTTAACGGCACAGGCCAACAGGGATCTCCGAGTTTTGGCATTCCTGGCCTGCATCGAAAAGCACATCCATTTCCATACTTCCCGCCATACATGGGCAACACGTGCACTTCGTAAAGGTATGCGCATTGAATATGTTTCAAAACTCATGGGCCATTCTTCTATCAAAACAACCCAGGTGTATGCTAAAATCGTGAATGCCGATCTCGACA
>JAZDMK010000104.1:0-7445 GCA_043800975.1 Bacteroidota bacterium
GGAATGCGGAGAAATACTGCGTGAACGTATGGATAAGCTGATGCGCAACATGGAAGTGAACCACCGGGACTTTTATGAAATATACAACAACGCCCGGGAAGTTGTGGATAATAAAGGACGCAGGAAGGCCGTTGCCGGTGATGCTCCTTATGGTATTATTAATGGAACTATCACGGAAAATATTAATGGTGAGGGTCTGGAAGAAGTACTGGTAAGACTTGAAAATACTGCTACAGGAAAGGTGCTCGAAGAATATACAGATGAAGATCATGAATATTATTTCGAAAAAGTGGAACCCGGAAACTATGTCCTCAGCGTTCTCTTCGACGGTTACCACGATCTGATAATTCCTGGTTTTGTAGTGTACGATAAGGACGAACTCACAAAAGATTTCGAACTGATAAAAATCGGAACGGAATCAGAAACAGATAATGATACTCCTGTCGAATAGTTCTTCGACATTTGTTAGTTAGGTTGATTGAGATGCCCGGTCCTGTGGTGGGAGACCGGGCTTTTTTTTTGAACAAGGAACAAGGAATAAAGAACAAGGAGGTTAGAAGTGAACAGTCTTATTGTTTCAAACAATTCACCACCGCCCAAACCATATATCCCGCTGCGGGGCCCAGCAGTTCTTCATCAATATCAAATGTGGAAGAATGCAGATTGGTTACAACAGCGGAAGAGGGTTTCCGGCTGCCGATTCGGTAAAAACACGAGGGGATCTGCTGCGAATAAAAAGCAAAATCCTCTGAAGTCATTCTTTTATCAAGCCCTTCCACGTTTTCTTTTCCATAATATTCGCCGGCCCATCCGGCCATTTTCTGTGTCAGCATATCATCATTCACCAGAAAAGGATATCCGTGATCCACCCGCACATCGCAGCTTCCGCCCATCGATTCTGCGATTCCGCAGGCAATCTTTTTTATCTGTTCGTGTGCTTCTGCCCGCCATGTTTCATTAAACGTGCGGAAGGTTCCTTCCAGCGAAACTTCATCGGGAATAATATTCGTGCGGCCTTCGCCCAGTATTCGGCCAAAAGTAAGCAGCGTGGGCACGGCAGGGTTGGCTTTGCGGCTTACAATATTTTGCAGTCCGATCACAATATGCGAAGCGATCACAATGGGATCGACCACCAATTCGGGCGTTGCGCCATGTCCGCCTTTTCCTTTTACGGTTAAATATATTTCGTCGGTGGAGGCCATATACATGCCGCTTCCAAATCCGATTTTTCCTGAATCCATCGTGGGCAACACATGCATTCCTAAAACATGCGCCGTACGCGGGTTTTCAAGCACACCTTCGGCAATCATCACCGAAGCACCGCCCGGAAATTTTTCTTCCGAAGGCTGAAAAATCAGTTTCACTGTTCCGCTAAAGTCGTTTTTTATTGTGGTAAGAATTCTCGCAACCGTAAGCAGGGCGGAGGTATGCGCATCATGTCCGCAGGCATGCATGGCACCTTTGTTTCGGGAATGATATTCAATTGTATTGGCTTCTTCCATCGGCAATGCATCCATATCGGCACGCACGGCAATGGTTTTTGCATCGGGTTTGTTTCCGTGTATCAGAGCAACAACGCCGGTTTTGGCCATTTTATGAATTTCGGTAACGCCAAACTCTTTTAATTTTTGAATGACATATTCGGCCGTTCTATGTTCTTCAAAAGCAAGCTCGGGATGCATATGAATGTGTCGTCGCATCACCACAGCCTCTTGCTGATAAAGGTTAGCGAGGTTTTTAATTTTTTCTTTTAAAAATTCCATGCGATTTGTTTTCGTCAGAAATCAAGACTGAGTGAGAAATATTTTACAGCTTTTTGTATCACGCGATCCTGCACACCCCAGGCTACATCGAAGCGGAGGAAGTATCCCAGCACGCGCGAACGCAATCCAAATCCATACCCGCCCACGATAGGATCTTCCACATTCTTTAAGGTGATAACCATCGGCCCGTTCACGATAATCTGCGTGTACAAAGGATTATCTTCATCGTACGGATTTTTGCCAACCCATGCCGTTCCTATATCACCAAAACCAACAACCTGGAAGTTTGTAAGAAAGTCGGACTTGAGCGGCTTATTCATTAAATAGCGGAACACCGGAAAACGAAGTTCACTGTTGGCAAGCACAAATGTATTTCCGTTGCGGATGTTTTGTGTGAAGCCACGCATGTTGGTTGCGAGCGTCTGGTAGGCAAAATTCTGATCCATGGGAACCGTAATGTCGGTATTGAATTTGGGAGCAAGCCAGTTGTCGACGCCGCCCATATAATAAATCAGTTTTTCATCGCCCCACGAAGTGCTTCCTGCCAAGCGGTTTGCCCAGATAAATGTTTTGTGAATTTTCTGATAATGCCGGTAATCAAAACCGATGACATATAAATTTGTTTTCTCCTTATTGACCTGCCGGTACCATTCCGCAAATATTTTATAGCGGGTTCCATAATACAGATTCACACCTTTGGTGCGTGTATTGTCGAATACAAATTCACCTTTCACTCCCGCCCAGTAATAATTGTAATTGGGTTCAATCAGATTGAAATAATCAGTCGATTTGAAAACATAGCGGTCGGCTCTTCCCAGAATGGTTCCGCGCAGGCTGCGGACCGGGTCGAACGGCCATTTCAGAATGTAGCGTGCTTCGTGTGTGTGTTGCTTTATGATCGTATAATCAGAATATCCTTCAATGCCCTGCCTGTGTAAAATCAATTGTTTATCGAGCCGTTTCTTCAGCTTTTCGTAGGAGAATAAATATTCGTTGTTATTCATGTTGACGGAAAGCCGCATGCCGCCCGTGATTCGGTAATCTTCAAAAACATCGGAGACTCCTACTTTTAAAAATGCATTAAAGCCGGGATTCAGATATACCGGATTTCCGCCACCCGTGAAGGGTTGATAGGTACTGTTCAAAAAACTGAAGTCAACCTGATTCACCAGCTGACTCACGAAATAGGCAACATCATAATTCTGCTGCTTGGGAATAAACATATTCAGAATACTGTCGCGGTTCACTTTTTTTACAACTTTTTGTGTGTCGGGAACAACCGTAACGATCGTGTCTTTTGCAACCACCTTATTTTTTCCGGGATCACCAAAACGGTAATCGTTAATGTTTATACGGCCTGTATCGGTGTTGGGAACGCCCGGATCATAATAAACATTGGTGAGTTTTTTCTTTTTCTTTTTTTCTTCTTTGGGTTGCTGGGCAGCGGAATCTTTTGCTGACTTATAAAAGTTTTTCAGATAGCGCTGGCGAAAGGTGGTATTGCTTCCAAAAACGCTGGATAAAGAATCAGTAAGATTTAGTGTTCCTGTAAAAATTCGGAAGCGCCCATCGTGAAAAATACTTTCTGCAAAAAGACCTTTCTCCGGCGAAATACTTTGGTCAACAATGTTGCGCGAATAGTTGGAAAGTGGCACAGCGGTGTAATTACAGGCATAGTGCTCGATGGTATCCACAAAAGTAATCACGCTGTCGATTCTTCCCGCATAACGATTGTAAATTCCGTTTCCGTTATTCAGGAAAGTGTAATATTTTTTATTCAGTTGCTGCGGCGACATTTCATTGTCAGCGGGTGTATTCGTCAGCCTTTTCAGCACGGGAGATTTTAAAGTATGGTTATAGAGAAACAGATCGGTATTTTTCTGCGCCCGGCGCGTGACATCAACGTTTAGAGTGTCGTTTGTTCGTGTAGAACTGAAAGCAATAAATTTTGAATCGTAAAGAAAGCAGGGCGTGAAATCGTCGTATTCATCTTTTGTAATCTGCTCATAGGTTCTGGAGAGAAAATTGTAAATGTAGATGTCGGTTTGCCCGTTCTGAACACCTGAAATCGCAATCATCTTTCCATCCTGCGAATACGAAAAACTTAATATTTTATCCATGTAAAACAGACGGATCACTTCTTTTCCTTTATTTTCAGTATTATATAATGTCAGGAAAACTTTACCTTTTTTTTCTGTAATAACAGAAATGATTTTTGACGTTGGATGCCATGCCAGCAAAGGATAGGTGTAATCAACCTTTTCATCCAGCTTGTATCCGAAGCGGCTTAGTTTTCGTTTTTTCCCTTTCTCATTGTTGTACAGCAAGATTTTGTATTTGCCCATCTCATTCGTTACGTAAGCAATATGGCTGCCGTCGGGACTTACAGAAGGGCGTTGGTAAACGGTATTCTTTTTGAATTTTTTTAATAAAGGCTTTCCTTCACTGATGGTGCGTTCTTTATCCTGCTCGTAATATTGCTTGTCATAATAATCCAGCCATTCGCGCGTAAGGTTTTTAAACGAAATCCCAAGCACATACAGAAAGCCGGATTCAACATTCCGGCTGATTTTTGTGTAATAGAGAATATTCGGAATGAATGATTTTCCATATTTATCAATAATGAAACGCCAGATGGAATGCCCTGCATACACAGCGTCTTCACCGGTCAGGTTATTGAATTTTTCATAATTACAAGAAAGAATACCGTCGCGCACACGGTTGTCGATGTCTTCATCCCATTCGCAGGAAAGATAAGAAACAAGCCCGCGCATGTACCATTCGGGCAAAGTGAGCAGTGTAGCGTTTTTCACCATGCTGCTAATTTTTTCACCAAACAGAAAACGGTTGATAATCACCTGCGCAATGCCGGCTCTGATCTGCCTTTCAAAATCGCGGTGATCGCCATTGTAATACAACAGCATTTTGTTTCCCTGAATGTAGGTAACGCCTCCCGTATTATACTGCTCATCGCTGATAAGCCCCACGTTGGTCTGCTTCAGATCCGACATGCGGTTGTACACAATAAATTGAAAACGGCCTTCGGTATTGTAATCTAAAAACTTTTCGGTTTCTTCTATGATGCGATTGGCAAGCTGCGAAGTATAAACTGCCAAGTTCTTCCCGCCCAGATAGCAATAGGTATCAAAGCGGTCGTAACGAAAAAAAGACCAGTATAAGTCGTTGTACTGAACCCTGTTTTTGCCGAACGACATCTGCGAACCACTGTAAAATTGCGCTTTTGCATCACCATGAAAAAACAAAGCGAAAAGCAGTACAGCAAAAAATGCAAAACAGGATCGGTTATGGTTCTCTTTTATCTTCACAAGAACAGCAATGAATTGAACCTGTAAATGTAAGAAAAATCGAAATACATTCTTTTAATAATAGAAATTTTTAAAACCAAATCTTTACTTTTGCAGCAAAACCTTTGTTGATGATTACTGTAAAAACTTTTGTGTTTAATGATATTCAGGTGAACACATACCTTCTGATAGACGAAAGCAATGAATGTATTATTGTTGACCCGGCCTGTTATTACGAAGAAGAAAAAGAGATTCTGGCCCGTTATATTGAAGATAAAAAACTAAAGCCTGTGGCAGTTGTCATTACCCACGGGCATTTCGATCATATTCCCGGAAACCGTTTTGTTACGACCCGTTTTAATATCGGAATCATGGTACATCCCGATTCATTGAATTTGCTGAAGCTTGCCACTGAATACGGATCGGTAATGGGATGGCAAATCGAGCAGCAGCCACTGCCTGCGCGCATACTCAATGACGGGGATGAAATTCAGTTTGGTAAGTCGGTATTGAAAGTACTGGCAACACCCGGACATTGTGCGGGAAGCATTTGTTTGCTGAACGAAGAATCGAAATTTGTGATTACCGGCGATGTTCTTTTTCAGGAAAGCATTGGCCGCACCGATCTCCCTACGGGAGACTATGATACATTAATGGAGAGTATTCAAAATAAATTAATGGTATTGGATGATAACATCACTGTCTATCCCGGTCATGGTCCTTCGACCAGTATCGGGCACGAAAAGAAATTCAATCCTTATCTTTCGTAACCATCTCCAGCGCAAGCGAAGCAATGCGGGCTTCATCCAGAAGATTCATGCAGCGAAAATGCTGTTTCGGGCAGGCTGCATAACCGATTTTTGAACAGGGGCGGCAGGGTAAGCCTTTTACTTCTTCAATAACAAAGCGGTTTTCCATTCCTTTCGGGTAATAAGGATACATGCCAAACTCAGGAATTGTATTGCCCCAGATGGAGATCAGGGGTTTGTGCAAGGCAGCGGAAATATGCATCAATCCTGTATCAGGGGAGATCACCACTTTTGCGTTTTTAATCAACGCAGCCGATTGTCCCAGCGTAAAAATGCCGCAGGCATTGAAGACAAGTTCACCGCAAGCCTTCGATATTTTTTCACCAACTTCCCGATCGGTGGGGCCTCCCAGCAATATGACAGGATAGTCGAGGTACTTGCACAACGAAATAATTTTATCGGCAGGGAAACATTTGGTGGCATGGGCCGCACCTATCACAATGCCAATATAACCATCAGAGAAATGAGCTGGAAAATTAGTTTGTGTATTGTTGTCTTTTTCAGAAATATAAAAATCAAGTCCCTTGCCATCGTTCTGTGATTCAGAAAAGCCGGCAGTTTCAAGATAACGATCGGTGATGTGCGGCACGCGCAGCTTTCTGCATTTGAATCGCACCATCTTCCATTTTCGGATGTTGAATTTATTCAGTTTTCTGGATGGTTTTCCCAATGCCCTACGTATTCGTCTGCTGCGGATGTTTTTCTGTAAATCAATGACAAGATCAAAATTTTCATTTTTCAATTCCTCCAGAATTTCAAGTGGATCGCGATCGAAAGAATGAAGGGTATGAATGTTTGGATTTGAAAAAACGGTATCAACAAATTTCTTTTTTATCAGAAAATGAATCTCAGCATCGGGCTCTGCATGGTGCAAATGCCGAAGCACCGGAGATGCAAGCACAACATCGCCGATGGAACTGAATCGTATGACGAGAATCTTTTTCAAGAATAGCGAAGGTAAAAAAAAAGTCCTGCGGTTGAGCAGGACTTTAACGCAAATACGATAAAATTATTTTGCTTTGTAATGAACTTCATAATAGTTGTCATTCCCATTGTTGTCATAATCCCTTACCCAAAGTTCTTTTCCTTTTAATCGAATGATTACTACACTTGAATTTGAGGCAAGGGAGCCGCTACCAAAAGAGGTTTCAATGGTTTCCTTATTACTTCCAAACTTCCATGTGCCTTCAACAGAAAAGGATCCCGATGATGATGCGGCTGTAATTTTAACAATTCCGTCTTTTGTATATTCTATGAATGAATTTTCCCAGTCAGGATCAGATGTAACTTCAGCAATTGTCCCGTTTGTGGAAGTAATTTCTTTTTCAACCTGCCATACGCCACATACTCTGCTTTTTTTCGAAGAGAGGCTTAACGAAGGACCTTCTTCGTATTTACGGCAACCGGTAAAGGATATTGCAGTTAGCGTTGCGAAAATTAAAATTATACTCAGACTCTTTTTCATGAATTTGATTTTAGGTGAAGGAAAAAGAAAGCAATTTACAAATTTTTAATGCTTCAGTACCCAAGGAAAGGATAAAAAAAAGTCCTGCGGTTGAGCAGGACTT
>JAZDMK010000172.1:0-3015 GCA_043800975.1 Bacteroidota bacterium
ATTAATATTTTTCATTTCATAGGGCTCACCTACAAAAACCTGCTTAACTTCAATATCTACTTTTTTAGGTGCTTCAAGGGTCGTATCTTTCATGCCGAAATATTCAGTGGTAGGTGCATAAAGAGGCTTTTTTACTTTCAGTAAGTAGTCGTTATTAAAAGCCATTGCAATAACATATTTCCCTGTATTGGTATCATAAGGAATCTTCGTTATTTTCTTTGTTTGCACATTGACCATTTCAATATTTACATCGGTTGCCTGGTTTGTAATTCGGTCTGTAATATCTCCTTTTACTACCAAAACTTTTTCTGGGCGGGCTGCTTCATACAGATCAAATGAAAATAAATCAAGGCCACCCTTGCCATTAAAAGCTTTATTGTTCGAAACAAAATATCCTTTTTTCCCATCGGTACTTACAAAAAAACCTTTTTCATCATCCTGTGTATTGATAGGAAAGCCAATGTTTTTAGGCTGACTCCACTCCCCTTTCTCACTTAATTTCGAAAAGAAAATATCATAGCCACCCAATCCGGGATGCCCTTTAAAACGAGTCTGGCTGTTGCTTTCATCCGTCACTACTTTATCCCCACTTGAAAAATAAAGTGTCTGACTATCTGTATGAATAAAAGGGGAATATTCATTTCCTTTTGAATTGATTACAGGACCCAAGTTTACAGCGTTTCCCCAATCCCCATTTTCTTTTTTTGTAGACTTCCAAATATCATATCCACCAATTCCGCCTTTGCGGTCACTGATAAAAAAAATTGAGTTCCCATCCGCTGAAACAGAGACCTGCGATTCCCATGTATCCGGGTTATTGACTCCTGGTCCCAGAGTTTTCAACTCACGCCAATCGCCTCTTACATTGTCAGAAGAATAAATATCACAATTATAATATGAGACTTTTTCATTTACTTTTTCATTCGCACAAATTACACAAAACAAATGTAAGTTATCTGCCGTAAGTGCCGCCGCACCGCTATTTGCTGTTTCATTAAAAGGCGTTGGCATTTCATCACCTGAATCATATTTCCCATCTTTTTGCAAGTTGGAAAACATTAATTTCTCAACATATTTCCCCGAAGAACTGCCTGCAATTTGTGAACTTGACAATGATTTACGCGTATACAAAGCCATTTCATTATCGACTGTAATGGTTGGAAAAAGTTCATCCTTATCCGAAGAAATTCCTTCCACACAAACAGGATTAAAAGGTTTAGGATCTTTGGAAAGTTCACTCAGCACTTTTACTTTCGAAAGATTGGAGCGCGCCCTCTGAAGATCGGCATCCTCTTTTACCTTTGAAGGATCTTTTACGAAAAGCGAAAGTTCCTTTTCGGCTTTTACCCATTGCTCGCTAAACAAATAAATATCCGCCAGATACAAATGAATATTCACGTCATAATCGGGACAAAGTTCAAGTACTTTCAAAAAATATTTTTCCTGTAATGCAGCATTCTGATTTTTTTTATTGATCATTCCGAGCAAGTACCAGGCATCTGCACATTCAGGTTCCAGTTCTGTTAGCTCTTTTAATGTACGGGAGGCATCAGGAAACTTTCTGCTCATATAATCATTGGTAGCAGCCTCGAACATTTTCTTTGTTTTCTTACTTTGAGGAACGCCGCATTCATCCTGAGCTGCAGCAAACATTGAAATAAAAAGAAAAATCGATAAAAAAAGTAATTGATTCATTTTCATAAGTGAACTCAATAAATTATAATTTAAAAACAACGAACGCAGTACAAAAAAAGTATCAAAAGGCTTTCATAAAACAGTACCTGGTAACATATTTCTCAACAGACAAATCAACAATCGTGCATGATCGGGCGATAATGAAGGAAAAAAACTTAATTTTGCAAGATGCGTATTGATATTCTCACCCTATTCCCTGAGATGTTTACCGGATTTTTCGGTCATTCTATAATTAGAAGAGCTGCTGAAAAAGGTCTTGCTACCATTTATTGTCATAACATCCGGGACTTTGCACACAATAAGCAAAAGCAGGTGGATGATTATTGCTATGGCGGAGGTGCAGGTATGGTCCTTATGCCAATCCCTCTGGCTGAAGCAATTGAAAGTCTTCAGAAAGAGCGTACTTATGATGAAGTGATCTTTCTTACACCCGATGGTAAACTCCTCGATCAGCCAGTTGCCAATCATCTCTCAACTTTTGAAAATATTATTCTTATTTCTGGCCACTATAAAGGGATTGACGAAAGAATCCGCGAGCATTTCGTTACCCGCGAGATTTCCATTGGCGATTATGTGCTTTCCGGCGGAGAACTTCCTGCGGCAGTACTTTGCGACACGCTGATCCGCCTTATTCCCGGCGTTCTCAGTGATGAAACATCTGCGCTAAGTGATTCCTTTCAAAACAATTTGCTTTCTCCGCCAGTTTACACGCGCCCTTCCGACTTCCGCGGGCACAAGGTTCCGGATGTATTGCTGTCAGGGAATGAGAAAGAAATTTATCAATGGAGACTGGCAAAAGCGATCGAACGGACTCAATTGAGAAGACCGGGACTCATTGACAGCAACCCGGAAAATGAATAATTTTTTCACAGGAAAGGTATTTATTTAAAAATATTACTACCTTTGCACTCCGTTTTAAAGAATATTCAGACAAACAATTAAGCAATGGAAAAGATCAGGGAAATAGAAAATTTGTTGAACGAAAGACAGCAACTCCCCACATTCAAAGCAGGTGATACCATTACTGTATCCTACAAAATCAAAGAAGGAGCCAAGGAAAGAATCCAGTTGTTTCAGGGCGTAGTTATTCAGCGTCAGGGTATAGGCAATTCCGCAACCTTTACTGTCCGCAAAATGTCAGGAAATGTTGGTGTTGAAAGAATTTTCCCAGACATTTCTCCTTTTATTGATAAAATTGAAGTTAACAAGCGTGGCGTTGTTCGCAGAGCCAAATTATTCTATCTGCGTGCACTGAAAGGTAAAAAAGCCCGTATCCGCGAAAAAAGGAAATAGAAAAACATATATCACAAAAAAAACGCC
>JAZDMK010000174.1:0-2159 GCA_043800975.1 Bacteroidota bacterium
AATGCATGCAAGGGCTGACCCAGTTCATGCAGAATAAAATTGGAAATATCTACTACATTATTGATCGGATGAAGACCGATTGCCATTAATTTTTCTTTTAGCCATACCGGAGATTCACCTACAGTGATTCCGCTTACAGTAATTCCGCAATATCTGGGACAAGCCTCCGCATCTTCTATGATAACGGGAATTACTTTGTCATTGTTATCTACCAGAAAATCTTCAACCGATGGCATTTTAATTTTCACGGGATTTTTCAGACTGAGCACAGCCGCTATATCCCGTGCTACACCTGTATGTGAAGTTGCATCTGCACGGTTGGGTGTCAGACCGATTTCATACGTGTAATCTTTTATTGCACCCAGATATTCTCCGACACCACTGCCAATAACAGCAGCATTATCAAGCACAATAATACCTTCGTGAGAGTTCCCAAGCCCAATTTCATCTTCAGCACAAATCATCCCTTCGGATTCTTCTCCCCGAATTTTAACTTTTGAAAGAGTTAACTCACCTTTAGCTGTATTCAAAGTTGTCCCCACTTTGGCAACCACAACTTTCTGCCCGGCCGCTACATTGGGAGCACCGCAAACAATTTTTAACAGTTCAATGCCTCCAATATCAACCCGCGTCACACTCAGCTTATCTGCATTGGGATGTTTTGCACATTCAACTACATGTCCAACTACAAGACCATCAAGCTGAACACCGCTTCCATAAATAGGCTCCAGCGCCTCCACTTCTAATCCGCAATGCGTAAGCAATTGAGAAAGTTCTTCCGGGCTTTCCCGAAAATCAATGTATTCTTTCAGCCAGTTAAGAGAAATTTTCATCAGAAAAATTTTATTAACCGCAAAAATCTGAAATTTTTATGGATTGAGCGCATTAAATCTGCTCTTAAAATCAATATTCTACCTTTCTTACTCAAACTCTTCCGGGCCCAGGTTTTGCATATTCATTCTGAATTCTTATCTTTGTTAATCAATTAATGTTTCTATGAAGGCATCAATAATATTCGTTTCCATTATTCTGGCATCTTCTTCATTCATAAATAGTGATGCATTGGCACAGAACGATTCAAAAGCCGATTCTATTAAGAAAGCCAACGAAAGCATGGTTACAACGATTGGGATTTTTGATCCGAACGAAACAAAATCAGGCTTTCGAATCAATGACTATTATGTGGAGCTTAGTAATTCCCAAATGGACACGCTGAGAGGAAAAAAAGTTTCTGTTACCGGAAAACTTATTATTGTTCGCGGAATGGAAAATGCTTTTACAATGGAACAGGGCTCTTATTCTGACCGTAAAATAATTACCAAGCCTGTTATCACCTTCATAAATGAAACCATCATTACTACTGTAGGTGTTATTGATTCCAATGAAACTAAATCAGGATACAGAATTAATGAATATTATATTGAACTAAACAAGGCCCAGATTGATTCATACAAAGGGAAAAAAGTTTCTGTTACCGGAATTCTTTTAATCGTACCCGGCTTGGATAAAGACGAGCAAATCAAATCGCAAGGCTCATTATCCGATCGGAAGTTTATTACAAAGCCCGTTATTACGATTAAAGAATAAACTGGTTAGAAGATACATCATTTATAGACTTTCCAAGACAAAGAGACCTGGAAAGTCAAACTGACACATCAGCTTATCCTGCTCCAATGCACTGCATCTTTAAACAAATGATGCAATTGTTTTTTTAATACAAAATTTTCTTTTGCTTCCAGTCGTGGATCCTCACGAAGTAAATCATACACTGCATTTCTTGCAGTCGTTATGAGTGCTTCATCTTTTACAAGATCCGCCAGTTTAAAATCTACTATTCCGCTTTGCTGCGTCCCGCCCATATCTCCGGGTCCTCGCAAACGCAGATCAACTTCCGCAATCTCGAATCCATCGTTGGTTTTAACCATGGTTTCCAACCTTGTTCTTGCTTCAGATGTTAATTTAAAAGAGGAACTCAAGATACAAAACGATTGCTCTGCGCCACGACCCACACGACCCCGCAATTGATGCAACTGCGATAATCCAAACCGTTCCGCATTTTCAATTACCATAACCGATGCATTCGGAACATTGATTCCAACTTCAATTACTGTCGTAGAAACCATAATTTTTGTTTTCCCTTCTGCAAACTGTTTCATTTC
>JAZDMK010000190.1:0-35446 GCA_043800975.1 Bacteroidota bacterium
ATAGAATATGAAAAACAAAATTTCAATATTGCCAATTATTTTTTTGTTTGCTTTAATGTTAAATTCATGCAAACATGAGCCAGAGGCTTTGCCTGTCAATCCATCCGACAACTTGGCCATTGACAGCATTCGCGCTACCAAGAAATTAATTCCGATCTGGGAAGAAATTTTTATTACTGTTTACACAAGAGGAAAAAATTTGACTTACAACTGGAGTGCAAACCACGGCAGTATGTCAAGTGCAGATTCTGTAACCATAAAATACTGGGCCTGTCCGACCTGTGTCGGACTAAACACCGTTGAGTGCAAAGTTTCAAACGAATATGGTACAGTATCAGATACCATTATGATCAGAGTAACCTATTAATCATGAAGTGGTTTTTAATTTTCATCACAACTGTTTTTTTCATGTTTCCGGAACTGACTTTCGGACAATGTTGTTCTGCCGGGAATCCAGCAGGTGGCGATGGCTCTAATGATGGATTAAATAAAAACGAATTAAGAATTTTCACGTCTTTTAAGCATAGTTTATCCACTGATTATTTTCATCTAGATTCAAAAGAAGAAATTCCATACATAGAGAAAAGCTATTTCGATTATAGTAACCTTTCCCTTTCTTATGGCCTATCACAGCGATTTACGCTTCATTCGGAACTCGGTTTTTTTTATAATAAAACACAGGAGCTAAAAATTAACAACCAGGACGAAATGATAAAATCGCAAGGCTTGGGAGATTTGTCTTTTTATATGCGTTATGTTGCGTTGAAAACGGTTAAGCCTGTTTCACAGCTTGTGTTTTCCGCTGGCACACGCCTTCCTGTTGGCGCTTTCAATGAGCAAATCGACGGTGTTACCATACCCATCTCCTTGCAGCCTTCATCGGGTGCTTTAAAATTAAATGCGAGTGTTTTTTATTCCAGAAAATCACCTGAGAAAAAATTCGGATGGAACAGTTTTGCTCTTTTTGAATGGAGTCAGGAAATTGACAAAGGCTTTTTAATCTATAAATATGGTCATTACCTTCAGCTCTCAGTAGCAGGCCTATACGCCATTACAAAAGACTTAAATATCATTACCAATGCAAAAGTGGAACTTCGTGGAAAAGATACAAGAGAGCTTGAACAGGAAGTAGAGTCTTCCGGAGGGGCTGTTGTTTTCATCAATCCACAAGTATCTTATTGTTTGAAAAAAAGATGGGGAATAATAGCAATGGCGGATATTCCTTTATATAAATATGTAAACGGATATCAGTTGACCAATCGGTTTTCATTTCAGTTCGGTGTTCGCAAAACCCTTTCGTTGAGTAAAGCAAAAACAGAAAACAAATGAATGATATAAAATCAATCAGTTGCAGTGAAGCTATAAAAAAACTTTCTGAAGGTGCTGTTCTTATTGATGTAAGAGATCAAAGTGAAATTAAAAAGTGTGCTTTTGATTTGAAAAAAGTAATTGAAATCCCGGCTTTTCAATTTCAAAAACGTTTGCAGGATTTTCCAAATGACAGCATGATAATTTTGGCAGATACAGAAAATGAGAAAAGTAAAAGAGCTGCTGTAACTCTTTTGAATAATGGCTTTACGGAAGTTGTTTATTTAGAAGGTGGAATGAAGGAGTGGGAAAGCAAAGGTTTTCCTGTATTCAAGTCAACTGATTATTTGAGTTCATACAGTAAATGTGGATGTTGCGGGTAATTGTTTTTTTTAGAAGCCAATGTACCACCCCGCATTGTTATCATGGATAACGGAAACATTCTCGATGATTACGTGAGCTTCGAAGAACTGAACTGGAAAGAGATTCTGAAGCTTCTCGAAAATTAATTGTTAACGACTTGTTAATGAGTTTTTGCATATAAGGAAAAGCGGTATTTTTG
Source organism: Bacteroidota bacterium (assembly GCA_043800975.1). GTDB lineage: Bacteria > Bacteroidota > Bacteroidia > Bacteroidales > JAHJDW01 > JAZDMK01. The sequence continues at coordinate 1,871 of JAZDMK010000190.1, forward strand.
TTTTCTAAACTATCCGTTATGTAAAAAAGAAATATTCTTCTGAGCCTGCTTTTAGCAGCGTTTGCGGTATGTACATCGAATGCCCAATCCAAAATCGATTCTGCTGAAATCACATCACAAGTGCCGGAACTGAATAAATTCCATGAAATCATTTTTACAATGTGGCACGAAGCCTATCCTGCGAAGGACATCAAAGCACTGAAAGGATTTGTCCCACGTATTAAAGAAGATATGGAAAAGATCAACAAGGCCCAGCTTCCGGGTATTCTGAGAGAAAAAGAAGACGACTGGAAAAAACAGCTTGTTGAATTTAATGCCGCTGCCGATAATTATTATAAAGCCGCTGCAGGCAATGACGATCAGGCAATGCTGGATGCAGCCGAAAAACTGCACCATGATTTTGAAATGACAAACCGTGTGATCCGCCCCGTTTTAAAAGAGGTAGACCAGTATCACAAGACACTGTATGTCATCTATCACAAACTTTATCCGGATAAGAAGTACAGCGAAATTGCAAAACTCTCCGATTCGTTCGTCCAGCAGGCAGAAGCCATCACAAAATGCAATGCAGAGACGCTGAAAAAAAGACTGGGAGGCAAGGTTCCAGTTTTCCACGAGGCCGCTAAAAACCTCTACGAAGCTACCGTTCAGCTGAAAGAAATTCTGAAAGGAAATGACGATTCAAAAAAAGAAGAAGCTGTGCTGAATGTGCATGCTTCGTATAAAAAGCTGGAAGCGTTGTTTCAGTAGTTGCTTTTGATTTCGCTGAAAACAGAAACGTATAAATCCTCCGGTAGTCGGGGGATTTTTTTAAGGCAACCTTTCCCGAAATTTTCGTCTTTGAACATACCTAAAAATCTAAATGTATTGTGAGGAAATTAATTACTTTTTCAGTTCTTTTGATATTTGCATCGATCGTGAAAGGGCAGGACATTGTAAAAGCGCTTTTTCTCGGAAACAGCTATACGGCTGTTAATACTCTTCCTTTACTTGTAGCGCGAATGGCAAACAACACGGGCGACCTATTGACCTGGAGTTGGAATACCCCCGGCGGTTACACGTTAAGCGGTCATTTAACAAGCGCAACTTCTGTCAGTTTAATTCAGCAGGGTGGATGGGATTATGTTGTGTTACAGGAACAGAGCCAGCTTCCTTCATTTACAAACCCCGAAGTGGAAAGTTTAGTGTTTCCTTATGCGCACTCGCTCGACAGTATGATAGATCTTTATAACCCCTGCGCGAACACAACTTTTTACATGACTTGGGGGCGCAAAAATGGGGATGCATCCAACTGTGCTGTGTGGCCTCCCGTGTGTACATACGAAGGTATGGACAGCTTGTTGCGCATGCGTTATCGAATGATGGCAGATACCAACCACGCACTTCTTTCACCGGTAGGTTGGGTGTGGCATTACCTGAGGCATAATCATCCGTCGATTGAGCTTTACAATCCCGATGAAAGTCATCCTTCGCTGGCAGGTTCCTATGTTGGAGCAGCGTGCTTTTATACGTTGTTTTTTAAAAATGATCCCGCCCTCATCACCTGGGACAGTACACTGAATACTGCAGATGCATTAGTTATCCGCAATGCGGTGCACGACATTGTCTATGACAGTCTTTCCAAATGGAATGTGGGCCGGTGGGATCCGGTTGCAGATTTTACTTTAGGACACAATGGTCTTCAAATTGACTTTACTGATCAGTCGCATTATGCCGATAGCTGGACCTGGGATTTTGGTGACGGAAATTTTTCAACAGTTCAGAATCCGTCACACACCTTCACTGCGCCCGGTGCATTCAACGTGGAGCTGAAAGCCTGCCGTTGCGGCATCTGCGATAGTGTGACACAAGTAATAACGGTTACATCAGCAGAATCAAATTTATTTGCCAAACAATTTTTTCTGTATCCGAATCCCGCAAAGGATAAACTGATTTTAAGCTATACCGGGAATGACATGGCTTTTGAGCAATTTACACTGATGGATGCACAGGGAAAAATTATATTGCAAAAAGGAAAAAGTGAAGGAAGCATTGATTTTATTGATGTTTCAAAACTTCCATCTGGCAACTATTTCCTTCGTGTTTTTGGCAATAAAAATTCAGCACTGTTAAAATTTATCAAGGAATAGTAGCTGTTCTTCTTTTAGATTGTTTTACTATATTTGTATTAAAGATGATTAACTCATCTTCACATTTTTTGTTATTGTTCTTTGCCACAAATTCTCAGAAGCACAGATTGTCACAGAATTTTCTGTGAACTTTTGTGTTTTCGTGTTTCTGTGGCAGAAATTCTTACTCTATTATTTCAAAACTAGTTATCATGAAAAAATTACTTTTTCTTTTTATTGTGATTACTGCATTGGGCTTGCATGCCATAGCGCAGAACAGTCAGGCTTCTCCGAACGAGAAGATAAAAGCTGATGCAAACAAACAAATCCCCGAATGGCTGAAAAAAATTCCAGTAGGAAAGGAATTGTCGTATGGTTTTCAGAGCCGCGATGAATTTTCCAAAGCAACTGCCGGTGATCCATTGTCGTATTTCACACTCATAAAAGACGGACTCGTTACTTCAATAGAATTTAGAGTGCCCATTCTGATCGACGGTGAATACAGAGCTTTGCTGACGATGCAGAAAAACGGAGAGGAATATCTGGCTGTAGATTTTGGTGCTAAAGAGTTAGCCAAGGACATTCAAACAACTCTAAAAAATGCGGATGTTCCTGTTTCCGGATTTGTAAGATGCATTGATCTGCATTCAGATTTTCTTTTAATGTTGGGCAGTTCAGGGGAGGATGTTCTCATTCCGTTATCCTCCGCAATACAATTTTTGTCATCACAAGGTGTTGAAAATGCCAAAGAATTTTATCCGCTTTCAGAGATCATCACCTATATCAAATAAGCCATGAAGAAGACATTCATCATACTTTTCATTCTGTTCGCATCTTTTCAGATTCGTGCGCAGGTGCTTGATGTACCTGAAGTAATTCAGGAGCAAAACCAATGGTGCTGGGCAGGTTCGTCCAACTGCATTTTGAAATATTATGGTTTTAATTTTCAGCAGTGTGATCTGGCTGAGTATACACGCACCGTTGCTACATGGCATAGCTTCGGAACAACAAATTGTTGCACCGACCCTTCTTTGGGCTGTAATTATTGGAATTACAATTACGGTTATATTGGAAGCATCGAAGATATTCTGGAACATTTTGGAAGCATTGCCAACACCGGTTACGGCAGTCCTCTGACGGAACCTGAAGTAACTGCCGAACTTTCCATCAACCGTCCCTTTGTGATTCGCTGGGGCTGGTATTCTGGAGGCGGACATTTTATCGTCGGACATGGTCTTAGTGGTGGCAGCATGTATTACATGGATCCATGGATGGGCGAAGGTTTAAAGATTTCCACCTACAGCTGGGTGCTTGATAATTCGGTTCATTACTGGTCACACACAAATCGCATGGACGTGAGCGGTGTTGAAGAGAGTGATGGGAACAGCCTGTTACCAATGACTTATCCTAATCCGTCTGACGGAGAAATTACACTTGATTTGGGAATTCAAAATTCAAAAGACCTGAAGATTCAGATTACTGATGCAACAGGAAAAACGGTCGGAAACGAAAAGAATTATATTGCAGGAATGAAAATTTCACTTCCCGATAACGGCGTTTACCTGATCCATATTTCAGGAAAAGATTTTCAGAAAACGGAAAAGGTCGTAGTTTGTAAGTAACTCGTGGATATTGAAAGATGAAAAAAATACTTTTAATAATACTTTTGTTGTATGCAAATTTTGCAGGCGCACAGGATGGATACTTCACCGGACTCTTTCCGTGGATGAACCCTGCTCAGTTCAAATCGCTGAAAGTAAACAAGGTAATTTCGCATGACTATGCTATCATCAATGAGAAGGATTCTCTCTATTCCATCGACACTTTTATTTTCGATCGGGAAGCAAGACTTGTGGAAGAAATTTATCATGGATCAATCAAACAAAGTATCCGTTACCGGTATCTGCCGGATGGTCGTCTTGCCTCATGGACCTACTATGCTGACCATATCATGATGAAGTATGACACGATTTTGTATGATAAAAAAGCGAATACCATGACAATGGGTAATTACAACATGTCAGATGCACGGCATGTCGTTCATTATAATGAAAAAGGAAAGATGACACAGTGGGATCAGGAAAACTGTGAGGATTGCTTTACAGAACAAACACCTGAAAAATGGAAGTTGTCCACCCGGTACAAATATATTTACAGTTTGGATGGTACACAGATCATACAGCGTATATGTTCTGAAGGAGAAGTGGGTGAATACAACTATGATAAAAACGGAAAGTTGACACTGATAAAAGTTGCAGACGATGTCTTTAGCCGTTATTTTATGCATACGTTTGATTATAACGATAAGGGTTTGATCCTTACAGAAAGACGAAAGGGTCAGTTTGTTGACAGCCACGATGAATTTAAATTCATCTTCTTTAAATAATTGCTACAATAATTCCGGCAAAATATTCAGCTGTTCATACGCATAGTTTTTCTTTCTTTGCAGGCAAATTATGCCGCGCAATCCAATACAAATTAAACCTTCCGAACGCAATGCTTTTCGCTTGCACTTAGCTTATTCCATTCTGGATGGGTTGATCCTCGGTATTCTGGCGCTGAATGAATTTGTATTTATTAAAAGTTTAAAAGGCAGTGAATACCAGCTCAGCGTACTCTTTCAGCTGACGACCGTGTTATTGATTTTTTCAGTGTTCTTTCACGAAATAATCCGGCGTGCAAAAAATAAACGCAGGATGATTCGTATCACTGCAATCATCACTCGTCTGCCGTTGTTGCTACTTTTATTTTTCCCATCACAACCCGAAGCGTATGCTGACCAGCCGTATTTTCATTATTTGTTTCTCGCAATTTTTTTAATGTACTATCTCGCGAATCCCATTGTATTTCCGGTCATCAACCGCCTGCTGAAATCAAATTATTCACACGAGAATTTCGGACGTTTATACAGCCGTGCAACAACCTGGAATAAAATCGTAATGATCTCGGTTACCTTGTTGTATGGTCTTTTACTCGACTACGACAGTTCTGCATTCCGTTATGTATTTCCGGTTGCTGCTGCATTGGGAATCACATCTGTCTTTTTGCTTACACGAATCAAAGAAAAAGAAGTTGTAGAGGAAGAAGAAATCCGCAGTGGGTTGTGGCATGCTGTGAAAGACTCCATCCGGCGCATGTTTTCAATATTAAAAACCAACAAACCCTATCAACATTTCGAATGGGGTTTTATGCTCTACGGATTTGCATTCATGAGTACGATCAGTGTAATTACAATCTTCTTTGATCGAGCATTGGGTTTGAATTATTCCGGTGTTGCCTTTTATAAAAACACCTACAACATTATTTCAATTTTCCTGTTTCCATTGTTCGGACGTTTGATCGGACGCATCGATCCGCGGCGCTTTGCAGCCATCACTTTTTTCTCAATGATGATGTTTTTGTTGTTTCTGATTGTCACCGAACATTTCCCGTATTTTACTACTGTGTGGGGCATAAAACTTTTCTGGATGATGATTCCTTATATCATCTTTCAAAGCTTGTTTGCTGCCACCATGGGTTTGCTGTGGAGCATCGGCTCAGTTTATTTTTGTAAAAAGGAAGAAGCGGAAATCTATCAGGCCATACATCTCACCATGACGGGCGAGCGTGCATTGTTTGCTCCACTGTTGGGAATGCTGTTTTATACATTGGCGGGCTTTACATTTACCTTTGCTGTGGGTGCAGGAATGCTGGCGGCCGGTGTAGTTGTGATGTTCTGGTCGATGAAAAAGTTTCCGGTGAATAAATAATTTTTCTAAATACAATATTTCAAGAAAACTTTCGTTAACAGGAATATTATTTCATAATATTTCTGTTCTTATTAGTAAGAATTATACTTACTCATTTCGTTCTTACTTTTTCTTTTCTTCTCTCTCAGTTTATCGTCTGCTGCGGGATAGCCGAGGGTGATAAGTAGTGCAACACGTTTGTTGCGCGGGAGGCTGAGCATTTTTTGCAATTCCTTTTCGCTGAACCAGCCCAGCATACAGGTGCCCAGACCCAGCTCTGCGGCTTGAAGGCAGAAGTGCTCCGCTGCGATGCCGATATCCATCAGATAAAAATCTTTGTCCTTCACCCGCCCGCCGATTTGTGAAAGGGTGTTGGGCTTTTCCGCTATGATTGCGACCATCACGGGTGCCTGTACAGCAAATTTATTAAAAGATAATACTGTATTGTACGTCAGTTTCGCCACCTGTTCGCGCAGGGGTTCTTTATCCACAACAACAAAAGTCCAGGGCTGGCTGTTGCAGGCCGAGGGCGACAGACGGGCCGCTTCAAGACACAGATCGATTTTTTCTTTTTCCACTTTGCGTACAGAATCGTATGCTCTACAACTTTGACGGGATTTTGCAAGTTCTAAGAAATTCATTTTGTATTTTTTTCAATTAATGCTTTCACAGGCGCCAAACCCTCAGTACTTCCTTCCTGTATTGCCTTCAGCACAGCACCGCCTCCGGTAAAAATGTAATACTTCGGACTGTCGAGTGCAACAATATAAAGCCCGGGCAGCAGGCGTTTCAGCTCCTGCATGGTGTCGCCGCCGCCATACAGTTTCACAGCCTGCGGGTTTTCATCAATCAATTCATCCAGCGCAATGGTGCCTTCGTTGAACCAGGGCGTGAGACCCATCACAGCGTTCACAAAAACGGTATGTGCATTATGAAAAACTTCCAATACATTGGGTTCATGAAACGATTGCTTCGCAACATCCAGTACATAATTTAGTTTTGTTCCGGCTTTCAGTGTACGAATATCATGCATGCGGTATTGTCCGTCGATCCTGCCTTCCAGCGTATCACTTTCCACGATGTAAGGAAGCTCGATTAATTTTTCGGGAAACTGTTTTGCGTATTCCACAAAATCGTGCGCCAGTTTCATGTCTTCTTCATCTATACCTTTAATGGTGAAACCGTATTTAGCTGCGAGATAGGCATTGTAAATCACACCGCCCAGCACCAGCTGATCGGCCTTTTTCAGCAGGGCATACAAAGGTTCAATCTTGGTATCGAACTTAGCGCCGCCAACTACCGCCACAAACGGACGTGTAGGTTCATAAATACGTTCCAGATTCTGAATTTCTTTCTGCATGAGAAATCCGGCATAGGAGGGAAGATGTTTTGCAACACCTACCGTAGAAGCGTGTGCCTGCCACGATCCGAAAGCATCATTCACAAAAATATCGGCAAGCCCGGCCAGCTGATAGGCAAAGCGTTCGGCACGTTCGTCCTTCGCTTCTTCTCCTTCAAACCAGCGTGTGTTCGGGAGATAAACGCCGTCGATCCTGTCTTCGCGAAGATCACGGATAAGATGATTTACGGATGTTTCAATGCCGGCATATCCTTTTTTTTCTTCTGCATGAAATTCAGGAACGGCCAATTTAATATGCAATTTGTTTTGCAGATATTCTACAATCGGCTGCACGCTTGTGTTATCACTAATGTTGATCTCCTTTGTTTTTTTATCCAGCGGTCGTCCCACATGTGTCATCAGAATGATTTTCCCGCCACGTGCATTGATATAATACAGCGTTCCGATGGTTGCGTCGATACGATACGGATCATAGATGATTCCTTTTTTCACCACGTTATGATCTACGCGCACCAGCACGATTTTACCCTTGAGGTCGGCCTGCTGCAGGGTGGGAAGGTTCTTGATGATTTCCATAATTTTACTTTTGAATAACCAGTTTTTTGGTAACGGATGATGATGGGGATGTTAAAGATAGACAATAAATCCCCGAACTCAGGTTTTCAACATTAAAATTAAAATTTCCTTCTTCATCAGGATGAAAAGAAATGTTTTTTATTACTGAACAGCCCGTCAGATCGCTTATGGATAAAACTGCATTGTCCCATGATCTTTTTTCTGCTTTAATACAAACCACATCATTAGCCGGATTCGGAAAAATATGAATTTGATTTTCTATTGCATTGTGTGAAGAAATTCCGGTCGGATTTTGCGGACGTTTCATCCAGATTGGATTTGTATAGCATCGAAAAGTATCGCCTGCGCATGCGTGAATGGCAGTAAATCCGGTATAATCGGCGTATGTTATAACTTCACCGCGCAGATAAAAATATTCGTTTTCAGAAATAGAATCGGGTGAAAGAATAACATTCATCAGCGAATCCAGCGACATACTAAATGAAAAAGTATTCGGAAATGAAGTAACAGGAATTTGAATTTCATGTTCTCCATCCAATGTGCCTGCAAATATTTTGAGCGATTGATAGGTGCCAAATTCCAGTGTAGTTGTGAGATTCAGTAAAAGGCGTGTTTGATAATATTCGTTCACATCGGGTAGAATTTCTTCTCCCACGATTCCTTCAATGGTTGAGAAATTGACATCTGTATCTATGTTCATTGTCAATAGCGGGCCGTCCGACATCACGGCGTTCCCGTTCGCAAGCGCATGCAAAACGTGGTTTCCATTGCTTCCCATTCCCTGCGGACAATACAAAACAGTAGATGGTGTGCCAATCGCATTGTCATGAATATCCGCCACGACGCCATAAACAAAATCGGTATTCGAATAATTAAAAGAACCGTGAGCATCGCTTCCTGCTGCATAATAAAAGCGATATCCCTGCAAGGCAGGATTTGCATTTTTCTCACGAACACCTTTGAGATTTAAAAATTTTGTAGTCTCAATATTTGATGCCAGCCGATTCAGATGATACATCGGTTCACTCAAAGCATAGGGAACAAATCCGTCGATACCGCTGTCGTATTCCACGTTCCAGGGGTTCATCGACTGATCGGTAGTTGTCAATGCATTTCTTGTATTCCATATTTCACCGCCACGAATTGTATTTTTAAATAAAAATGTTGTGGGCGTTTGCGAATAAATATCAGATGCAACGCTGGTGTTGTTGCAGTTTATCTGATCGAAGCCAACCCATGTTTCACCATTTTCAGGAAAGGCTGTATCGCCCACGTTCCAGTTTCCGCCACCGATTAGCGACGATAGCTTATCCCCGCCGGAAAAGGGATGCGCGGCATACGCAAAACCGCCCAGCTGCGATAAAGGATATAAAATATCATCGATACTCAGTGATGTGGCAGTAAGGTCACCGTCGCCATCGCCGAAATACGGAAGGATTCCGGGGTTTGATTCGGGCGGATAACAGAGCATGTGAATCACTTCTCCGTTACTGTTGTTTACGGAAAGTTCTTCGGCATGAATGAGCAACAGGCTGCTGTCAGCAGCGTTCAGTGATGTGATTTCATTGTGCTCGCGCGTCCAGTTGTCGGTCATGCTGTTTCCGTAATTATCGTAATCACAGGAATGATCTGTAATGGTAAGCCAGTCCAGCCCGACAGCTTTAGCCGCTTCTTTCGAGGCATTCAGCGGGAGTCCGAATTCCGCGCTGTTGTTGGTGTACATGCTGTGAAAATGAGAGTCACCCCGATACCATCCGTTGAGTGAAGGGAAATTGAAATCACTGCGAAACACGCGCAAATACGACGTTACGTCAGTCTGCCAGTTCAGGTTGAAATAAACTTTGATATCAATGGCATCTTCAAAACCGATCAGCTTATCGGATGGAATTGTGAAAGTGAAATACCAGAATTTTTGTGTGATATCCGTAAAGGTGCAGTCATCCGGCCAGGAGCAGGTATCGCTTGAAAATCCGATAGTGTTCGTGCTGCTTTGTATGGCAAGGCTTGCATCGAATGATTGAATTCCTAATGCAGCATCTGTTTGTGACTTTGAAGAAAACAATGCGTTGAAGCCCGGTTGTGAGAGTGATGTAAAAATTAATGGAGAACCGAATGTAGTACTTGTAGAATTCTTAATGGATATATCCAGAGATATTAATTCAGCATTACTTCCCAAACCATCCGCATCTTTAATAAATATATGAACAGGAATTCCCATTAGACTTCCGCTGCCATCTGTCTTCTTCATGCGCCAGGGTGCGTCGGCCAGCTCGTCCTGACCGGTGGTATTGCTTTGTTGTTGTGCACTTGTAATAAATGGCAGCAGAAGCAGGAAGGATATAAAATGTATTTTTTTCATAACAAAAGCAAAATTACTGAAAATTAGCATGAGTCAAAAAATAACAAATCACATTAAATAAGTAAAATCCGAAGTATTCAAATTAAATAAATATGTATTTTTACAGTAATCAAAAAAATCTTAACTATGAAAAAACACATTTTACTTTTTATTTTATCCGTGGCAAGCGCTGTAGTTTTTGCACAGACTACGATTCAGATGCAGATACCCGCACAGGCATCTACTTTCTCCGGCAACGTAAGGGGATATTGGTTTGCGGCTCCTACCTGCTTTACAATTACCGGTATTGAGGTTCCGACTGATGCCAGCTCGGGAGTTCAGAATATTGCAATTGTCAGGCTTTATGCACCTCCCCCTTTATATAGCACTACTACAAACAATTTTACTACCTTATTTCTTGATCAGAATTCAGCTGCATCAGGAATGATCCCTATTAACATTCAGGTGGAGCAGGGTGATATCATTGGCATTCTGGGAAGCAGAGCCGATATCAATTCATATGCTTCCGGGCCTGTTTCAACAACCATTGAAGGTATGCCAGTTACGTTGGAACGAATGGGTATGCAATATCCGTTATCGACTACTACGCCTATGGATTTATGGACTGAAGCCTCTGGGAGCATAAGCCGTGTCTGGATGTATTACGACTCACTGCTCACATACAACATCAATACTGTGATTACAAACAATGTGGTTGACTTCACTAACGGAGCTGATTCTTCTTTCATTTCTGTTTGGAATTATGGTGACGGAAGTCCGCTGGATACGACTTGGAGTCCGACGCATACTTATGCAACCCCAGGAACATATACTGTATGTTCATACATCACAACGACCTGCGAAATTGATACGGTTTGCACATCTGTCACAATCACCAGCGTAGGTATGTCCACAGCTTTTGGGAATACAAGTGTAAAAATGTTTCCCAATCCGGTTCGGTCCAATGCTGTTTTCATTGTTAAATCTGATAAGGCAACGGGTACATTTAGTTTAAATTTAACTGATATACATGGGAATGTGGTGTCAACATACACCGGTAATGTCAACGAGGAACTCACAATCGACTGCAGCGTATTTGCATCAGGAATGTATTTTTATAAAGCATGGAAAGATGGAAATGTATTGGGCTACGGGAAAATGATAATGGAAAAATGATTTAATTATTAAATATAACCGCACGAATTTTCGTGCGGTTTTTTTTTATCTGTAAAGAAAAAGATATATTTGATTATTCTCAAAAATCAAAACATGAAAAACATTTTTCAGGCTGTCCTTTTGCTGGTCAGCACTTCCTGCTTCGCACAACCGGTCTTAAGTTGGCAACACACTTATGGCGGCACTTTGCATGAATACGCTTGGAAAACAATTCCTACATCTGATGGCGGATTTGCTTTTGTCGGAGACTCTGAATCGAACGATCTGGATGTTTCGGGAAACCATGGGAACGACGACTTCTGGGTTGCAAAAGTCAACGCATCCGGCGTATTACAATGGTCGTTTTTATTTGGCGGTACTGAAGATGATTTTGGAAAAGATATTATTCAAACCGCCGATGGAGGCTTCATGGCAGTTGGCTATACGGGTTCTAATGATGGAAACGTAACCGGTCATCATGGAACATATGGAAATGATGTTTGGGTGCTGAAACTCACATCAGCCGGTGCCTTAACGTGGGCGAAATGCTTTGGTGGAACGGATGATGATGAAGGATTAATGATTGTTCAGAATACCTCTGGAGATTTTTATATTGCCGGAAGCACGTATTCGAATGATGGAGATGTGAGTGGAAATCATGCACAATATTATTCTGATTTCTGGGTGATGAAAATGGATGCCGCAGGAACCCTGCTTGGGCAAAAATGTATTGGTGGTTCGGATTACGAAGAAGGAATTTGCCTGACATTGACATCCGATAATGGATGTCTTGTTGGTGGTCGCACTAGTTCTACAGATGGTGATGCTATTGGATACCATGGTGGGAATGATATGCTCATTGCAAAATTAAATTCATCACTAACTGTTGAATGGTCTAAATGTTATGGTGGAACAGAAACTGAAGAATGCAATTCGGTAGTTCAGCTTACAGATGGAAGTTATGCTGCGTTAGGATACACAAGTACTCACAATAACGGTGATGTTACAGGACACCACGGTGCACAGGGATCAGATGATTTCTGGTTGTTAAAACTTACATCAACTGGAACGATAACATGGGCAAAATGTTATGGAGGTAGTGGCGATGACCAGGCAAACCCCTTGACAAAAACAACGGATGGCGGATATGCCATGAGTGGGTTGACGAATTCTACAGATGGTGATGTCTCTGGTTTTCATACCGGATTCTGGGATCCGGATATCTGGGTTGCTAAAGTAGATGCATCAGGAAACCTCCAGTGGCAGCGCTGTTGCGGAGGATCAGGGCAAGATGAAGCCTTCAATATGTTTCAGGAAGCAAGTGGTGCTTTGGTTGTTACAGGCTTTACTTATTCTTCCGATTATGATATAACATACAACCGGGGCAGCGCCGATGGTTGGATTCTAAAAGTGACAGGTTCTGCAGGAGTTAATGATAATTTATCAGATTTTCAAATTGATGTTTATCCAAATCCGGCAACAGAAAAAATATTTGTCAATACAAAAGAAAAACTTCAGATAATAATTATGGAAGTATCTGGAAAAACAGTTTTTGAAGAAAACGATTTTACCGGAGGATGGTTGGCTTTGCCAGTGTTATCAGATGGAATATACTATTTGGGAATTTCAACAGAACAAAAATCAACGATAAGAAAAATTGCTATTAAAAAATAATAAATAAACGTTAAACTACTTTTTGTTATATAGAAATCAAAAACTTAAATACCTCTTTCTCTTCTTTTCTTCTCAATAATTTCTTTCGCCATTTCGTAATAATCGACGGGCTCTTTCTTTAATTTAAGGGCATACTCATTAAGAAATTTCTTTCCTTTTCTGTAATCCGAAAGATCTTTTAAAATAATTTTTTCAACTCGTTCTCCTTTCAGAATGATTTCAAACGAAAAAGTTAAATTTTTATCTGAAAAATATACACTGGGTTGATCTTTGGGATTTCGAATATCAACAGAGCTTTCAGGCTTCAGAATGATTTTATCATACGCACTGAGTTCCGACCAGTCACCAAATTTAAAAAATAAAAAATCCTGATAAGGCTTTATAAGTTCATGTTTAAAATCAATTAAAGTTCCGCGGATAGAAAGAAAAAGCAATAATCCAGGAATGATTAATACAGCTCCTGCAATCACACTTGTCAGCGGACCAAAGAACAAATAAATGGATAGCAGTATTAATGCAAGCCCGGCGTATGAATGCTTTCCGCTGAATGTAGGTCCTCTTGAAATTTTTTCCATAAATTAATAATTTTCGCGCTCTCTTTCTCTTTCCCTTCTTCTTTCTTGAATGCGCTCATAGAGTTCTTTATATTGATCATACACTTCCATCCCAAGCAGTTTAGAAAATTTATCTAAAAAAGCTTTTGCTTCGGAATAGCGTGTAAATTCTTGAACATAAATGTCTGGTTCGTTTTCACTTTTAAAGTAAATATCAAATGAGCGGGTAGTAATAGTGCTGGAAAGACTTTGATAATTCATAGTTTGAGTACTGTTTTCATAGCGAAGTAGGATTTTTTTATAGTTAGTAATATCCTTCCATTTTCCAACTTTGAAGAATAACAGATCATAATACACTTTAGCTTGTTTTTTATCAATATCTATTAATGTTCCTTCTATAGCCAGGAAGCAAATAATGCCAAAAAAAAGAAGAGGAAAACCTGCAATAATTAAATAAATAGGCCCAAAAAAGCATGCGATTGAAAAAGTACATAAAACTAATCCAATCCCAAAAACATAACCTCTCATGGTTACACCTTTTACTACTTTTTCCATATTACTACTTTTTCATTTTCCTGGGCGCAATCATATTCTCTGGTTTCAGCACATCATCCAGTGCTTCTTTCGATAAAAGATTTTTTTCAAGCACCAACGCATAAACACCTTTGCCGGTTTCCAGCGCTTCTTTTGCAAGGGCGGTGGAGGTTTCATAACCCAACACCGGATTTAATGCAGTAACCAAACCGATGCTGTTATTCACAAAAGCACGGCATATTTCAGGATTGGCTTCAATTCCTTCAATGCATCGGTGCGTCAGTGTTTCCATTCCGTTCTTCAGCATTTCGATCGATTCGAAAATGCAATGAACAATGATGGGCTCCATCACGTTCAGCTCGAGCTGTCCCGCTTCAGCTGCCATGGTTACAGTTATATCATTTCCGATCACTTTGAATGCAATCTGATTGACAACTTCCGGAATCACAGGATTCACCTTGCCCGGCATGATGCTGCTGCCCGGCTGCATCGGAGGAAGTTTGATCTCATATAAACCGGCACGAGGTCCGGAAGAAAGCAAACGCAAATCGTTACACATCTTGGAGAGCTTTACAGCAAGGCGTTTCAGCGCACTGGAATACATCACAAAGGCACCGGTATCTTGTGTGGCTTCCACCAGATTGGGTGCCAGAGATACATCAAGACCGGTAATGATGCGCAGATGCTCAACCACTTTTGCACTATAATCCGGATCAGCATTTAGCCCGGTACCAATGGCTGTTCCGCCCATATTCACACTCAGGAATAAATTTGCATTTTCAGTCAGCCGTTCGATTTCTTCTTCAAGCGTGGTAACATACGCATTGAAAGATTGTCCTAACGTCATAGGCACGGCATCCTGCAGCTGTGTGCGGCCCATTTTAATAATGTCTTTATATTCTATTGCTTTGCTTCGAAGCGCGTCAATCAATACTTTCAGAACTTCAATCAGTTTTTGATTGCTGAAAATAATGGCCATGCGCACGGAAGAAGGATATGCATCATTGGTGCTCTGGGCAAGGTTTACATGATTGTTCGGATGACAATATTTGTATTCGCCGCGTTCATGACCGAGTATTTCAATCGCACGGTTGGCAATCACTTCATTGGCGTTCATGTTAGTACTGGTACCGGCTCCGCCCTGAATCATATCGACTACAAAATGACTGTGAAATTTCCCATTGATAATTTCTTCGCAGGCATGTTCGATGGCTTTCGTGATGTCATCCGGAAGATAGCCCAGATCATGGTTCGCACGTGCAGAGGCCATTTTGATCATGGCAAGTCCGTTGATCAATGTTGGAAAGAAACTAAGCGTAACACCAGAGATATTAAAATTTTCAACTGCGCGCAATGTCTGAACACCATAATACGCTTCATGCGGAACTTCACGATAGCCTAAGAGATCGTGCTCAGTGCGCGTACGACCCGACAAATATTGAGAGCTTGCACTTACTGTGCGCATGTTGCTCTGGCGCATCCGGCGCGAGATAATGCGGGCTACATGGGAAAGAACAATAACGGCAATGTTTCCGTGCTTCGCAAAAAAATCTTTTTGAATAATGAGCACCTGGGATGCAGACGTTGTACGTGCGGAAGTGGAATGCGGATAATCATCCATCAGTGAACCTTCACCTAAAAAATCAAATTTGTGGAATAGAGCAAGTCTGTTTTCTCCACCATGTATATTTTTTTTGAAAAGCTCAACTTCTCCATCGAGAATTAAATAAATATACTGGCGTTCTTCACCTTCCGAAAACAGCATTTCTTCTTGCTTTAGACTTTTTTCCTGAGCGTTGGAAATTACAATTTCGATTTCGGAATCGTTGAGTCCGTCAAACAATTCAATGCGTTTCAGAAAATCCTGAATGGTGGTTGTTGTGTTCATTGGTTTTTAGTTTTAGAAAAGTGGAAGCAAGGTATAAAAAACGATCTTTCAGTTTTAAAAAAAGAAAGAATTTTCTTTACAATTGCTATTTTTTAGAAAGTAAAATCTGCAATTAATAATCCGCTTTGTTTACCAGGCTTTCCAGATAAGAATGATACCAAAAATAAACATGAGTATCCCGGCGATTTTACGAATCCAGAAGAAATTCTTTTCAGTAAGGAAACGGGTAAGTTTGTTTGCCACAAAAGATTTCAGAATATCTGTTGAGAAAATGGTAGTGCCCACAGACAGAAAAAAGATAATCACGCTTTGCTGCGAATCGCCATATTTTGCGGATACCAAACCCACAGCGCCCAGCCAGAAAAGAAACACAAAAGGTGTAGCGATATTGAGTAAAAATCCTTTCAAAACGTAAAGTGTAAGCTTGGGAGCGTATGCAGCATCAATATCTATCTTGACTTTTTCTTTATGAAAGTATTCATATGTCCCGAATATCATCAAAACGATTCCGCCTCCTATTCCAATCCAGAATTGATATTCTTCGTTGGCGGTTATTTGCGAAAAGCCAAGATAAGTAAGCGTTACACAAAACATATCGCTAATGATAACACCTAACGCAAAAAATACACCTGATTTAAAACCCCTTTTAATGCTGGTATGCAACAAAGCAATAAATACCGGCCCTATAAAAAAACACAGTCCAAGTCCAAGTACAACTCCTTCGATAATGGTCTTCAGCATTCCTTCTTCACTTTTTTATATTCAGAAATAAAACTTTCCCACTCATCAAGCAGCGCACCTTTTATTACACGTGGGAATTTATTTTGAGCTCCGATTTTTCCGCGTTTTTCCATGAATCTATAAAAGGCTTCATTGGGTAAAACTTCAACTAAAACATTACGGATGGCTGCAATTCGCTCCACCCTGTAATCGTCGTTCAGAAGTTTTAAATTCTCATCAATTCTTTCTTTCAGCATGCATGGGTCAATGGGATCGTCGGTTCCAATAAACCATCTGTGTGCAAACATACTTTCATATTTTATCCCGGCTACGGTAAATTCCCGCACATGAATTCCCAATTGCTCCTCCGTCATGTGAATGGCGCGGTTCATGTTTTCCTGCGAAAGGTGTTCGCCGCATAAACTAAGGAAATGCTTGGTACGTCCGGTGATTACGATTTCACTTTTTTCTTTTGACGTGAACTTTATAGTATCTCCAATCAGATATCGCCACGCACCAGCGCAGGAAGAGAGAAGTAGTGCGTATTCTTTATCTTCTTCAATCTGATCAATGGTAAGGGTTTGTGGTTTTTCAACAATGTTATTATCACTATCGAAGTTTTCTTCATTGAAAGGAACAAATTCATAAAAAATCCCATTGTTCAGCACCAGTTCCATAGAAGATGTACTTGGTCTGCTCTGGTAAGCGATAAAACCTTCTGAAGCCAGATAGGTTTCCATATAAGCCAGTGGTTTTCCCAGCAGTTTCTCAAATCCTTTTGCATAAGGAGCAAACGAAACTCCGCCGTGCACGTAGATTGAAAAGTTGGGCCAGATTTCATGAATGTTTTTGACGTTGTATTCTTTAATAATTCGTTCAAGTAAAATCTGAATCCAGGCCGGAACACCGCAAATAACGCCTATATCCCATTCTCTGGCTTTCCGGACGATCTCATCCAGCTTCGTTGCCCATTCACGCTCGCGTGAAATGCGACGTCCGGGTTTATAAAAATGCTGAAACCAGAAAGGGATACTTCCTGCTGTAATTCCGGATAAGTCACCTTCGTAATAAGTGCCATTATAATTTAAATGCGTGCTGCCACCCAGCATCAGGATTCCTTTCTGATAAAATTCAGGTGGAAAATCATACAAAGCGAGTGAAAGAATTTGGCGGACACTGGTTCTCTGAATCGCCTTCAGCATATCGGGAGTAACAGGAATATATTTGCTGGAAGCCTCTGAAGTGCCTGAGCTAAGAGCAAAATATTTCACCTGCCCCGGCCAGCAAACAAAGGTTTCTCCATTCAAAGTACGGTACCACCATTTCTGAAAAATGGAGTTGTAGTCGTGCGTGGGAACTTTGTTGCGAAATGCACTGATAATATCTTTCTGCCGGAGTATATCACCAAAACCATAATGATCACCGAATGATGTCAGACTGGCTTTGCGGATTAGTTTCTTTAACGCCTGCTCCTGAACCTTAATTGGCCTTACCTTCTTCTTCCTCCTGGGCATTTTTGACCGGAGTTCAATCGCACTTTTAATAATTGAGCCTAATATTGGCATGTGGTTACATTTTTCAATGAAGGGCAAAAGTAAGAAAAACTATTGAAAACTTTCGCTTGTGCTTGAAATACAAGGAAGAACTAAAAAAATCGGATCAAAACCTTTTATTAACAATAATTTAATCTCATTTTCCCAATGTTATTAACATTAAATTTTCTATTTTCGTAATCTATAAGATTATCGTATGGAAAAAATCCTGATTGTTGACGACGAGCCTGATATACTGGAGTTTTTGCAATACAACCTCCAGAAAGAAGGTTATGAGACCAGCATTGCTTCGAACGGAAAAGAAGCTTTGGATAAAGCCGCCCAGTTTAAACCCCAGATGATCATTCTGGATGTCATGATGCCCGAAATGGACGGTGTTGAGGCATGTAAAGAGCTGCGTAAGAATCCGTTGTTTAATGAAACGGTCATTTTATTTTTGACAGCCAGAGGTGAGGATTATTCTCAAATTGCTGCTTTTGACGCTGGCGCAGATGATTACATTACCAAACCCATTCGTTTGCGTGTGCTGATCAGTAAAATTAAAGCGATCCTCCGCCGGATAAGATCGGAAGAAGATGCTGTGCCACTGGAAGTGGGTGACCTGATTATTGATCGTGAAAAGTATCTTGTATTTCGCGAAGGGGTTGAAATCATAATGCCCAAAAAAGAATTTGAACTATTGATTTTGCTTGCATCAAGACCCAATAAGGTTTTTACACGCGAAGAAATCCTCTCAACCGTTTGGGGAAACAGCGTTGTGGTTGGCGACAGAACGATTGATGTTCATATACGAAAGCTACGGGAAAAAATTGGTGAGGAAAGTATTCGCACTATTAAAGGCGTTGGATATAAGTTTGAAGATTAAACAGTTGTTTTGTATACTGGATTGAAGACCCGCAATGAGCTCCAATACACTTAAATTATCATTTCGTACATCACTGATCGTTACGCTGACAACGTCATTTTTGTTTTTGCTAACCGACATTGCATTAAGCGGAACCATTCACATTCTGATTTTTTTTCTCTTTTTATGCGCTCAGTTTATTATTTCATTTCTGGTATTCCGCTATACACTTGATAAATTTATTTACCAGAGAATCCGGTTAATTTATAAGACCATTCATAGCAGTAAAATCAACCGCAATCAGAAAGAACAGCTGATGCGGAAAATAGAAACCAGTGAAGATCTGATCGGAGATGTAAATACCGAAGTGCTTAGCTGGGCAGAAACCAGAAAGGAAGAGGCCGAACAATTCACTAAACTGGAACAATACAGAAAAGAATTTTTGGGTAATGTGCTGCATGAACTGAAAACACCGGTTTTTACAATACAGGGTTATGTTCACACCTTGCTTGATGGCGCTATGGACGATCCTGAAGTGAGCCGCAAATACCTTCAGCGTACAGATACAAATATTGACAGACTGAATACAATTATCACCGATCTGGATGTAATAGCGGGTCTCGAAACCGGCGAGATGATCCTTGATTATAAAAATTTTAATCTCTCAACCTTATGCCGGGAAGTTTTTGAAGCGTTGGAAATAAAATCGCAGAAAAAAAATGTCAAATTATTTCTGTCTGAATCATCCGAAAGGCACATTTCGGTGGTTGGCGACCGGGAAAGAATTCGCCAGGTATTAACGAACCTGCTTGTGAATTCAATTCATTATGGAATCGAAAGTGGAAGAACCAAAGTCAGTATCTTTGATATGGATGAAAACGTTTTGGTTGAAGTTAGTGATAATGGAATTGGAATTGATGAAGAGCACCTTCCGCGCATTTTTGAACGGTTCTATCGTGTTGACAAAAGCCGTTCGCGTGATCAGGGAGGAACGGGCCTTGGGCTCGCGATCGTCAAGCATATAGTGGAAGCCCACAAACAGTCGGTTCATGTCAGAAGCACACCCGGCAAAGGAACCACATTCAGCTTTACACTGAAAAAGGCTTAATGTTAATAATTTCTTTTTGCGCGCTTTTCATCAATCATTATCTTTGTCATTCAATTTTTAAATGAAATGAAAAATATCTTCTTTACAATTTTTACTTTGATTTTTTCTCAGGGTTTTGCTTCCGCTCCTGCTGAATTCGTGTTGGATGGAAACTATTACGGTGATAATCTCTATATCAAAAATAATTATTCTGAATCGGCTAAAACTTACGCTATAGTTGAAGTTTTAGTTAATGGAAAAAAAATTACAAACAACACCAATGCCCATGCATTTGAAGTAGCATTTGCTGATATGGGCATTCAGGTTGGTGATCCCGTTTCTGTGAAAATTAAATACAACGGTGAAAAAAAACCATACGTCATTAATCCGGAAGTGCTCAAACCCAAAGGCGGATGCACATTCTCCGCACAGCCCAAAATTGATAAAAACAGAGCACTGATTTGGTCAACCAAAAACGAAAATTATGCACTTCCATTCATCATTGAACAAAATAAATGGAACAAGTGGGTAACGGTAGGCGAAGTGATGGGAACCGGAAAGTCTGGCGAAAACAAGTATTCCTATCAGCCGGTTTATACATCAGGAATGAATATTTATCGTGTCCGTCAGTCTTCACCTCGTGGAGATGAATATCTTTCTGCGGAGGCGAAATTCAAATCCGTAATTCCTGAAATAACGGCTGCTGTTGATAAAAGTGGCAACACAATTAATCTATCTGCTGAAACAAATTTCGAATTATTTAACCAGGCCGGAGAAATGATTTCTTCGGGAAAAGCCCTGAATGTAGATATTTCCAAACTTGAAAAAAATAAAATTTATTGGTTAAGTTACGACAACAAAACTATTCAGTTTGTGAAAAAATAATTATTGATTTTTCGTTAAGGTAAATTTTTGAAGTGTGGAATAAGCAGGTCCGCTCTGGGAAAGCTTGCTTTCAATAAATTCAATAGGACAAACATTTAATATCGAATATCGATAAACAGGTGCTTCGTCAATAGGCTCTTACGTCGCGACCTTCAATATAATTAATGTAAGAGCGGTTTGCCACGCGGTTTCCGCCGGGCGTAGGATAATTACCAGTAAAGTACCAGTCGCCTGAATTGTCGGGACAAGCCTTGTGCAATGCATCGATCGACTGATAAATAATTTCTACATCTGCTTTCATTCCTTCAGGCTTCAGCAATGAAATAATTTTCTGATTGATCTGTTCATCCGTGAATGGTTTATAGATGAACTTCACAACGTTTTCAAAATTTTCTTTTAAAATGCTTTCCTGTGCTTTGGCATCTTTGTAAATATCGTATATCAAAGATTCCATCTGGTTTTCCTTCAGCAATTCAACCGCTGCCTGAAACGCAATGAAGTCGCCCAGCTTCGCCATATCAATACCATAACAGTCGGGATAGCGTATCTGTGGAGCGGAAGAGACGATCACAATTTTTTTCGGATTTAATCGATCGAGCATGCGCAGAATACTTTGCTTCAAAGTGGTTCCTCGCACAATGGAATCATCCAGCACAACCAGGTTGTCCTTTCCCGCATGCACTGCGCCATAGGTGATGTCGTACACATGAGCTACCAAATCGTCGCGTTGTGTATCCTGTGTAATAAAGGTACGCAGCTTCACATCTTTCACTGCAATTTTTTCAATGCGGGGCTGAATCTCAAGAATACTGTCCAGTTCCGCTTCTTTCATTTTTGAACCCAGTTCAAGAATGCGTTTCTTTTTGATTGTATTGCAGTATGATTTTAATTCAGCGACAAGACCGTAATAAGCTACTTCGGCTGTATTGGGAATGAAAGAAAAAACAGAGTTTTCCAGATCATAATCGATTGCTTTTAAAACTTCGGGACACAGTAAGCGGCCCAGTTTTTTTCTTTCCTGGTAAATCTCAGCGTCTGTTCCTCTGGAAAAATAAATTCGTTCAAAGGAGCAGGCCATGCGCTCTGTAGGCTCTTTGCATTCTTCCTCTGTGATTTTACCGTTGCGTTTGATGATCAGTGCATGGCCGGGTTTGATTTCATGAACCTCTTCAAAGGGAATATTAAATGCAGTCTGAATGGCCGGTCGTTCGGAGGTTACAACCGCTACTTCGTCATCATGATAATAATAAGCCGGACGAATTCCGGACGGATCGCGTAAAACAAATGCATCGCCATGTCCCATCATTCCTGCGATAGCATAGCCACCATCCCAGCGCTTGCACGATTCTCTTAATACGTTGGCGACGTTTAAATTTTCAGCAACAAGCTGTGTAATCTCAATGTTACTTAGCCCTTGATCTTTATAGGTGCGAAAAGTTTTTTCAACTTCTTTGTCTAAAAAACTACCGATTTTTTCAAGAATGGTTACAGTATCAGATTTTTCATAGGGATGCTGACCTTTCTGAACAAGGATTTCAAAAAGCTCATCGACATTGGTCAGGTTGAAGTTTCCGGCTACAACCAGATTACGGGTCATCCAGTTATTCTGACGAATCAGCGGATGACAAAATTCAATATTGTTTTTTCCAAAGGTGCCGTAACGAAGGTGCCCGAGATACAGGTCAGAAGCGAAAGGAATGTTTTTATGAAGCCACTCCGCATCGGAAAGCATAGCGGGATTCTCTTTTTCCGTCTGATAAAATTTTTCAAATACACGGTCGAAAATATCCTGAATAGGTTGGTTGGAATTGGATCTGTGACGGAAGATATATTTCTCACCCGCACTGACGCCCGATTTCACGCATGCGAGCCCGGCCCCGTCCTGCCCGCGGTTTTGCTGCTTCTGCATCAGCAGAAACATTTTGTTCAGCCCCCACGTGGGGCTGCCATACTTGCGGATGTAATAATCGAGAGGTTTCAGCAGGCGCACCAGCGCAATGCCGCACTCGTGTTTAATAGGATCACTCATGAAAAAAAGAATCGTTTAAGCTGCAAAGTTAGTAAAATAAACTTCCTGACAAGGCTGAAAAGCGCCCTGTCGATAGTTTGTTGATTACTTTTTAAACCCTTGCTATTCCTGCAATGCAGAGGCAATCATCACTTCCATTTCGCGGGTGGCATCTTTCATCACTTCTTCCACCAGCCCGCCGATCATGGCTGCCATGTTTCCCGAATCCAGACGCGAAACATAGGTTTTGCCGTCTTCTTTTTCATACACCGAAATGCGACAGGGCATCAGCGAACTGTAGATGCGCTCATCACTTTTTTCAAGCAGCCGAACCGAATGCGAAGGATTGCAAAGCTCAATCACACTGACAGGCAAAACATCATAGCCCTTGTTTTTCAGGCTCTGCTGAAGGTTGTGTGTGGCAAGCACTTTCCAGCCTGCGGTTTCAATTACCTGCTGGGTTTTGGATAAAGTGGTCGGATAGTCCATAGGACTCGGTGTTTCGAGGAACATGTTTTTCATATGATTTTTGTTTTCATCAAATTTACAAAAATTAACACTGTTTTTTGCAAAAACATGAAATAAAACCTTAAATTGGTATCACAATACGTAAATAGATTTTAAAATGAAAAGATATTTAAACGTGGCTGCGGGATTTGGTATATTTGCCGCGATGTTGCTTTTCAGTCAGTGCAGCCATTCACAGGAGAACAAACCCATGAAACAGAATAAACTCACACCCGAAGAAGAAAAGGTAATTATCAACAAAGGTACGGAACGTCCTTTTGCTGGTAAGTACTGGAACAGCTTTGAAGAAGGCACTTACACCTGCAAAAATTGCGGGGCTCCTTTGTACAAATCATCCGATAAATTCAAAAGCGAATGCGGCTGGCCCAGCTTCGATGATGAAATTTCCGGCGCTGTGAAGCGCGTCCCTGATGCGGATGGCAACCGCACCGAAATTGTATGTGACCAATGCGGAGGTCATTTAGGACATGTTTTTGAAGGAGAGCAACTGACCGATAAAAACACACGTCATTGTGTGAATTCGATCTCAATGAATTTTATTCCTGTTTCCAAAAATGACACGGCTGTTGTTGCAGGCGGTTGTTTCTGGGGTGTTGAATACTATATGCAAAAAATGCCCGGCGTTATTTCATCCACCGTTGGATATACCGGTGGTAAAAAAGAAAAACCAACCTATGAAGAAGTATGCAGCCACAACACAGGGCATGCCGAAGCCGTTGAAATTGTTTTTGATCCTGCAAAAACTTCGTATGAAAATGTAATAAAAGCTTTTTTCGAGCTGCACGACTTTACACAGATAAACCGCCAGGGCCCTGACATTGGTGAGCAGTATCGCAGTGAAATTTATTTTAAAAATGAAACACAAAAAGAGGCGGCAGAAAACCTGATTAAAATTTTGCAAGGCAAAGGATATAAAGTTGCTACAAAACTAACAAAGGCAAGCTACTTCTGGAGTGCGGAGGAATATCATCAGGATTATTACGATCACAAAGGTTCAACGCCCTATTGCCATAAACCGAAGAAGATTTTTTGAAATTATAAAAATTCCCCTTCTGGATAGAAGGGGTGGACGCGTATGCGGACGGGGTAGTCGAAATACTTTTAAAAACTTATTCGAGTTTTTTAACTGTTCTTTCAAATTTCTCCTTGCCTTCAGGATCTAAATTAATTTCAATTATCTCTTGATTTATTGTATAAAAAATCAGAAATCCTCCGATATTTTTTGTAATATCAATTTTAACATCATATGGAACATTGTTATTGGTAGACCATACACCGTCTTCAGCTAATAACTTTCCCTTATAAATAATCTTAAAAGATTCCGGCCCGTAATCGTAACTGAACATGTTTTTAAGTTCACCATCAATTATTATAGTGTCAGACTTATTTTCTGTTTCCCAAACAATGTCAATATCCCGTTTATCGAAATTATTACATTTCAATTCAAACGTGTTCGTCTTATTGAGAAGCCTACCGAAAAAACCAATAATACCATTATCTTCTTTTTGATAATAACCTAGAAAGCGTAAAATTAATATTGTTAAAACCAATACAATTATTGAGGTGGTAATAATGATAAATGATCGACACCTTTTTTTCATTTAAATGAGATCCAGACAAATACGAAATCAATTCCCCCTTTTATAATCAGTTCCGGTTCCACTCGGATTCAATTGCTGTTGCTGCAGTTCAAGTAGTTTCTGATTTTGCCTTTCAACCTCACGCTGCTTCATTTCGTTGGTGGAATTATCGATGAAGCCTTTTATTTCTTCGCGGTTGGCATCCATGTTAAAGCGATCGGAATAGTTAATTCTGTTTTCGCCCATTTCATCCATTTCCTTCACATTCACGCGTACTTCGAAGTTTCCGGTACCAAAGGTTGTGTTGTCAATCTGCGAACGTGGAATGACCGAAAACCAGGGCGTGGCGTAGCCTTCCAATTGCTTGGGGCCAAGTTCTTTTCGAAGAGGAATATTATACAATACAAGATTCAGCGGGCCAATATTGGTGCTGTTAAACGATTTTTCACCATTAATCCAGTAAGAACTGATCAAAACATTCATGTCGAAATCAATTCTTTTATCTTTCATTTTCATTTTTGCTTTCGCATAATTTACCTTTGCGCGTTCGGGCACCAGACGCAGGAAATAGCCATCACTGCTTTTTTCAATTCCGAAAGAAATTACAAATGCTGTATCTCGTTTTTTCTTTGAAACCTGAATGGTACGGAATAAAGTAATCTTATCAATATTCACATTTGCTGTTGCGGAATTATCCATGTAAAATTTATCATCGGAAGTAACAGCACTGTACGTAGCTGTATGTTTTTTATCTTCATTGACAATTGATTTTTCAATTTGGTTGTACCCGAGTTTGAACATATACGGAAGTACCATCAATGCAGCCAGTGAACGTCCGTTCGAATTGTCAGCTTGTGCAAGCACGCTTTGGACTGGCTTTTCGGGAACCCTTTTTTTGAAATGAGTAATCGACAAATGCACTTCTTCACCACTGCGACGGTAGGAATAACGATTAGCAATACAGGAAGAGAGAAGTGATAATACAACAAAAACAGGTAGTAATTTTTTCATAGCCAAGAAATTTAACCCGGTGGTTATTAAAGAATCATGCCAGATTTTTAAACCGTCTGAACATGACGCATTTCCAAGATCAAAAGTAAGCAAGAGTTTTGGACTGAGCAAATATTAATTTTCAACGAAACACAGCGAAACACTTGGGTGGAATTGTATCTTTGCAGCAAACATAAAGAGAGGATGAAAAAGTTACTGAGAAATTTCATGCTGGCATTGCTGCTTTCTGTGCAGTTGCCTATGGTGGCCGGCCTATACACAAACCAAGCTTCGGCTCAAGGCGTAACCTTCGAAAAAAAGCTGAAAGCATTGCCCGGCGTGCTGGAAGTAAACAAGCTGAAATGTGATACATTCTATAAAGAGAAGTACCTAGTCCGCATGAAGCAATGGATCGATCCGAAAGACACGTTGGTGGGCTGGTTTTCGCAGCGGATCTGGGTAATGCATTTGGATTTGAATCGCCCCGTTGTTCTGACAACCGAAGGTTACATGGGAGATTATGCAGGTCGTTCACGCTACATCGATGAGGTGGCAGAAATTGTGGGAGGCAACAACATTTTTGTGGAGCACCGTTACTTTGGTGAATCTACACCAAAGAATCCCGAATGGAAATATTTGACGGCGGAAAATTCCGCCGCAGATCATCATCATGTGGTAGAAATTTTCAAAACCATTTACAAAAAGAAATGGATCAATACCGGCGTGAGTAAAGGCGGGCAAACCGCACTCATCCACCGCTATTTTTATCCCAAGGATGTGGACATATCGGTTTGCTATGTAGCACCCCTCAACTATGGATTAGAGGACGGACGGCACGAGCCTTTTATCGACAATGTTGCTACAGCCGAAGACAGAAAGGCCGTGCGTGATTTTCAACTGCAGGTTTTAAAAAGAAGAAAAACATTGATGCCTTTGTTCAAAGAATTTTGTGATAAAAGCAACTACACATTTAACATTCCGCTCGAAGAAGTGTATGATTATTGCGTTTTGGAATATTCATTTTCTTTCTGGCAGTGGGGATTTCCTGTATCGTCCGTTCCCGGCGTAAAAGCTAAGGACAATGAGCTGCTGGATCATTTGTTTGAAGTTTGTTCGCCGGATTATTTTTCACACCAGGGAATCGGATCCACGCAGGCGTTTTTTGTGCAGGCTGCGCACGAGTTGGGTTATTACGGATACGACACAAAACCCTTTGAGAAATATCTTGCGATTAAAAGTGCCAAAGGATATCTGAACAAAATCTTCATGCCCAAGGACTACAGTGTAAAGTTCGACAGCACACTTTCGCAGAACCTGAAAAAGTTTGTGGAAGAAAAGGACCTGAAGATGATGTTCATTTACGGCGAATACGATCCCTGGACTGCACCGGGCGTGACTTTCGAGAAGAAGCGCAACATGGTCAGGCATGTGTGCCCCGGCGGAAGCCACAACTCGCGTATCCGCACTTTCTCTGAAGAAGAACAAAAGAAGATCACCGGTAGGTTGAAGGTTTGGCTGGAGGATTAGGGAATAAAGAACAGGGAATAAAAAACAAGGAGCAAGGAGGTTGAAGTTTATTTAATCGCCTCCTCATAGTAATAAGTCTATTTATATTGGACCTTGCCTTCGCGCACTTCGCGTAATTTGTCTTTGCATCTTCGCGGTTAAAATAAACCGCAAAGGACTCTAAGCAGAGCAAAGAACGCAAAGTTCAAAATTCATTACTGATTACTGACAAACTAATCACTGATAACTATTTCCGTCTCCCGTCCCTTTCCAATCATCTCAAGCCTTCCCATTCATTTCTTCTGACTCCTGACTCCCGGCTTCTGACCTTTTGAAATCCGGCATCCCTGCCCGCGGGACAGGCGGGGGTCATCCGACATCCTTCTTTAAAAGTTATTCGTTATTTGTTAATCGTTATTAGTGAAAAACAACTTGTCAATATCGGGCATCCGTCATCGGTCATCCAGCAAAATATTCTTACCTTTACATCTTCAATCACACCCAAGCTATGGAGGTCATCAACATACCGTTCAATCAGACAATAGGAGTGAAGTACTCTGATAAAGAAGGATTCGTTTATATGCTTCATTATGATCAAAGCCTTACGAATCATCTGGGATCATTTCATGCAGCAGTATTATTTCATCTGGCAGAGGCCAGCAGCGGGGAATTCCTGACACGCACATTTCCGCAGTATGCCAGCATTACAGTTCCTTTGCTCAGGACTTCTTCCGGTAAATATAAAAAACCTACCATGCGCGATATCCATGCACGTTGCCGTTTGCGGGATAATAATGCAGATGCATTTTCAAATGACCTTGACACAAAAGGACGGGGATTGATTGGCGTAACGGTTGATATCATTGATGAAGACAATGTGCTTGTGTTCACGGGTGAGTACGATTGGTTTGTCAGTAAATTACCTTGAGTAATAAAACACGCACATATCTGTTTGTTGCTGTTTCCACAATTTTCTTTGCGGTTGCATTGTATTTCAGTTTGAATTTACTGAACGCCGGAAAGAGCTACAGAAGCGAGATGGAAGAATATGCCCGTGTGCTTACTTTTGAAAATCGTTTATTGAATATTGATGAGTGGGCCAATCCCGATGCATCCTGGCCGGAGACAAGAGCGCGTGCAGAAAAACAACGGGAGGAAGCTGTAACTGCCCGTGGGCAAATGAATGAGGCTTCATTCATCTTTGTGCTGGGTTCGTTTTTATATCTGATCGCTTCGTTTTTTCTTTTTTTCAAAAAAGCAGATTTCTATAAATACTTTACACTTTCATTGATTATCGTGGCCTTGCTGTGTTTGTATGTCGGCATTTTCTGCCCGATGATCGAATTGTCGGCCTTAAAAAATGATTTGAAAATTCCGATTGAAATTAATGTTCCGCTCATCGATTACACGATTGATATGAGTAAAACCTTTGATGGAAAAATGTATTTTTATTATCAAAATAAATCGGCAACCGACCTGATATCGCTGCTTTTCAGAAACAACAATTTCTTTGTTGGATTTTGTATTCTTTTATTCAGCGTAGTCATTCCATTTTTTAAAATGTCGGTATCCATTGCCGTTCTTTTTAAACCGGCTTTATTAAAAAAGAAGTTTCATTATTTCGTTGTGCACAAAATCGGAAAGTGGTCCATGGCCGATGTGTTTGTTGCTGCTTCCTTCCTGGCTTACCTCTCATTCAACAATATGAATACGGGCATTGAAACGCAGAGTGTGGTTTTGCCCGGGCTTTATTTCTTCCTTGCCTATTGCATTATTTCGCTTGTTTCTTCTCACCTGATTTCGGTTTTTCAAAAACAGAATATGCAGGTTACCACGATTGAAAACAAATAAGATTTATGCAACTGGATGAATTTATTGAATCACTGCCTTCTGAAAAACAGATTGAGGTTGCTTTGCGCTTTGCCAGAATAGCTCTTGTTTCGTGGGATACGATGAAATCGGAAAAGGAAGTTAGTTATCACGATTCGATCGTGTTTCTACGACACAACTTTAAAAATAATTTTCTTCAACTTGTTTTGGATGCAGTAGAAAAGAATAACAAAGATGAAATTATAAATCTATACACTGATTTTGCAGAGCCTATAACTGCATTACAGGACGACGATTTTACACTTTCCTACTCTGTTGAAAAAACATTTTATGGTTTTTACAATCTACTGAAGAGTTTGATAGATAAGGAAGACAGGACATTTGATCAGGTGCCCGTTGTTGTTTCTGTCAATCAGTTTATCGATGCGATTGATCAGGACAAAATTATTCCGGATGATGAAATCAGAAAGATTTTAAATGAGTACAAGAAGTTTAGTAAAGTGTAGCGAAAACTTTTCTGGAAATTAACCAATCACCCTTTTGTGTTTCCACCTTTTATGCGACCACATCCAGTTATCAGGATGCGCGCGAATGCATTCTTCCAGCTTACGAACATGCGCATTGGTGACTTCAAATTCTTTTGTGTCTTTGGGTTGATCGACGATAATAGAAAGCGTGCAATGATAACGTCCGCGACGGATACGCTGCACATCAAAAAAAACAAGGGGCAGATTCATTTTCACCGCCATTTTTTCTGCACCCAGAAATACAGCCGTATCCTGATTCAAAAAGGTTGTGTAATATTCAATTTCGTCTCGTGCCGGCGTTTGGTCGGATGCCAGCATGGTGATGGTAAGTTTCTTTGAATTTTTAACCAGCGCGCGTAATGTTTGTTTAAAAGGAATGGTGCGGTCCTGCGTAAAATGCCCACGCAGCTTGTGGTTCATATAATGCTCAAAGTAATCGCTGCTCAAAGGTTTCACAACAGCATATACTTCGTGTTTCACATGCAGATCCAGATTCATGGCGAGCCATTCCCAGTTTCCGCAATGCGAGCAGATGCCGAAAGCACTGCGATTTTGAGCATGCAGCTGATCTAAAATTTCAAGATTTTCGTATTGAATGCGTTTGAGTAACTGACTGCGGCAGATGTGACGGTTCTTAATAATCTCCACGGCAACATCGCAAAGATTGCGGTAGAAGCGGCGGGCGATTTTACGTCGTTCTTTTTCACTTTTTTCAGGAAATGAATTTTTAAGATTTTCAGCTACTACTTTTCTTCTGTATCGAAACACCACATACACGAAAAACCACATAATATCGGAAAGCCTGTATAGCAGGAAGAAAGGCGTCCATGCTATAAACCAAAGTATTCCGCTAATGATTCTGTTTCCCATTCGGGAGCAAAGGTAATAGAATCGGTGCGGGATTTCAAAAAATATTTACGATTTACAATCGAAAATATTCAATTACTCAATTCATTCACTCACTCTGTTCAGTTGCTGATTATTTCAAATAGAGGTTCGTGTTAAAAATGAAAGACTGCAGTGGTATGTTCTTCTGCTATCGCAGAGTAACAATACTGCAGTCCGTTTACGAAAGATGTAAATTATATCATTTATTTCCGGAAGCATCCCTACTGATCGAGCTTGCACCGCTGGTTTTGCTATGCAAGTCGGTTGCGGGGTTGATTTCAATGTAAGCGGCTCCTGATGCATCAATGTCGGCTTTTCCGCAGATCAGTCCCAATCCTTTTATTTCGACGGCCCCGCTGGCTTTCAGGTTGAGTTCGTCGGCAGTGCCTTCCATCTTCAGGTTGACTGCGCCGCTTATATCCCCGTTAATTGATTTTGCATTCAGGTTTGCCTTGACGGATACAGCGCCTGAAAGATCCATGTCGAGCGTCTTTGCATTCATCCGGTTTTCGAATTCAATTTCGCAGGCACCGCTGGCATCCATACGATTGAGTTCCGGAAGGGTGATGTATACGTTCAGCTTGCTCATATGACTTACTTTTCCGTTCATCGACATACAAAGAGTTCCGCTTTTAATTTCGGTGATCACCTTTTCCTGCAAGTTTTCGTCGGTTTCTACTTCTACGCTGAATTCGCTACCTTGCTTAAGAATTACGTTGAAAGCGCCGCTGCATTTAATGCCGTCGAAATCTTTCAGGGGGCGGGCCTGCTTGACAATTTTACCATTGCCTTCAACTTTGGAATTATTTCCTGTTGCAAAGGAAGTGCATGAACTCAGTGAATATGCCATAACGGCTGCAAACAGAAGAAGTACGGGGGTCGCAAGTTTTTTCATATGAAATGTTTTAATTGATTTTGCATGTGACGGGTTTAACTTTGAAAAAGTTACAGGCCGGGAGAAAAATTGACAATTGCTTACCTCAGGCATTAGGAAAAGAACAGAAATATGTACAGGAAGAACTGTCCTGTATATAAGAAGAACCGTCTTATACACAGGCTGACACAAACCATGCATAAGAAGAACCGTCCTTTACAAAGGAAGAACAGTTCTGTACTTTATTAGAGAAAAACCCTACCGTGATATTTTATTATACGCTCTCTGATCCGCGTAATTCCACGAAAGCCAGCTTTGCGCTTCCCAACTTTTGCAAAAATCTTTATAGCGAATTTCAAGAATCTGGTTGTAATTTTTGATATCTGAATTATAAGTGATCCTTCTTGAACTGTAGGGATGATCCTCCGTCTGCACATAAGGAACTAAAAAGAGCGCAGCGTTTTCTTTCAAGTCAGGTAAAACGGAATTAGGAAGACTTACCATGTAATCTAGATGAAAGTAAGCAGAAGATGAATGTGTAATATTGTATCGTGCAATGATGCGGTTCCAGTTGAAACCGCTGAAGAAAATAAGCACTGCATAAATGATCAGAAAGTTGGTGCGGACCACAAATCCGGCGGAACGGCATTTACTGATTTTAATAAATACTGTAAGCAAGCCTGCAATAGTAAGAATGAGAAAAATGAATACACCGATTCGCAAATAGGCGAGGTTGTAATAATACACGTACCAGTAATTTCGGACGGCAACCGAAAGTGTCATGAAAGCATTTTGTGCAAGCCATAACTGCGTCAGGATTCGTAGAAATTTATTCTTTTTATAAAAATTCAGATTGCCGCGAAAGAAATACAAAGCTACTCCTGCAGAAATGAAAATGGAAAAGATTAGAAGCCATGTTCCGCTGTGAACGAATTGCTTCAGGAATTGTCCGTTCCATTCAAAGTTAAGCCAGACATTGGCAATATCCAGATAATTCAGAAAGGCAATCATCGCATTGAGAAGAATCAGAAGCAGTATCCCGCTGCGGTATTCCGATTGTAAGCTCATCACTTTATGCTGAAATGTTATTCTTCTTCGTTTCCTGATAAGAGCATTTGTGAAAAGTGAGTCTTTCGCAAGTACACCCGAATATTTTGTATGAATGAAAAGGGCAGAAGCCACGACAGCGCCGAACAGATAAAAGAAGATCAATTCAAGATTGATGTTTTTGAAAAATGTTGTCAGGAACAATTCAAAGCGTGTGAGAAAACCCTCAACAGAATTATTGAAAAAGGGATTTGCGATCAGATAAATGACAAAGAAAATTATGGCAACGATTATAGGAAAAACGGCAATTTTAAGAACCCGGATAATAATCTTTCCGGCACGAAAACGGGAAATTTTCTCGGCTGCCACTTTAAAAAC
Organism: Bacteroidota bacterium; assembly: GCA_043800975.1. Classification (GTDB taxonomy): domain Bacteria; phylum Bacteroidota; class Bacteroidia; order Bacteroidales; family JAHJDW01; genus JAZDMK01. The sequence continues at coordinate 35,031 of JAZDMK010000190.1, forward strand.
GCGAATCACTGAAAGGGGAACATTGGCAAAGAAGAGAAGAAAGGACCAGGCCGGATTTTTTAGCGATGACCAAAATAAGGAAGTAGTGAGAAACGCCAGAGATACCAGATTCATTGTGATGGCGAATGCCGTATGAAAAAAAATTACAAAAAAAGCGGTTGAGACCAAACCAAGCAAAGTCAGGCGAAGCCATAGATTCCGAAGAGGAAACGGATAAATCCATGCTAGCAAAAGCACACTGATCAGTTCGAAAAGGATAAGGTTTATGCCGATTAGCTCGTGATAAAACAGAAGCGTAAATAAAATGCTGGTTACAGCAACAGCGGTAATTTTTCGAAATACTGTTTTCATGTTTTTTTCTTTTAACGTAAAAAAGTAAGAATTATTATCTTTTGTGACATATTTACTATTAAGGT
>JAZDMK010000204.1:0-6023 GCA_043800975.1 Bacteroidota bacterium
AATGGAATGCCAAAATTAAAATGAATCTTTCTGTTTTCCAAAATTATTTACAATATTCTTTTAAAAACTTTTTAGCATCAGGGTCACCTAACACGATGGCCATTTGAATATCAGTACATCCCTGCTCCATACTTCCTGAACGATAATACGAAACACCACGATTATAATAAGCATCCGCAGAGGTTGGGTCTATTAAAACCACCTGGTTGAAATCATCGATGGCTTTTTGGTAATCCCCTGCATCAAAATACAAACTTCCACGATTAAAAAACGCATCTTGGTCTTTTGGATATTTTTTAACAAGTAAGCTATAATCATTGATGGCTGACTTCGCGTCTCCTGTTTCATCGAAGTCAGAAGCACGGTTAAACAGAGCCTCCTGATGATCAGGATTTATTTGAATGCATTGTGTATACACATTAATTGCTTTAGCGGGCTGCCCCATCTTATCATACAAAACGCCCAGATTGAAAAAGGCCGAATCATTTTTTGGATTAATTTGGGTGATTTCGGAGAAGTCGGCGATAGCCTGATCATAAAATGTTAATGCATCATAAATAATTCCGCGGGCAAATAAATATTTTTCATTTTTCTGTAAAGAAATAGCCTTTGTTAAATCAGCAAGTGCAGATTTAACTTCGCCGATAGATGCAAAAGTGACACCTCTGAAATAATAGGCATCTGCATTCAAAGAATCAATTTTCAGGAGCTTGTCGAAATCCTGAAATGCTCCTGCATACAGACCAAGCTCCAACTGAACCTGACCTCTTAGAAAATAAGCCTCTTTCAATGAAGGATCCGCTTTAAGCGAAGAGTCAAGCACAAGCAATGCATCGGGAAGCATTTGTTTTTTATAAAACGCTTCACCTGAACGCAATTGCCTGACAGCATCCTGAGCATGCAAAGACGTAATGAAAAAGAGAAAAAAGAAAAGGATCAGATTTTTTTTCATCTGTTATAGAATCAAATATTTTTCAAATTTACATTAATCAGGGCAATCGGACAAATAATCGTAAGCATTCTCATCTCCCAGTTCGATAGCTTTGTATAAATCATTGCAACCCTCTTTTAATTTTCCTGATTTCTTTTTTGCAATACCTCTGTAACAATATGCATCTGCTGCGTATGCCTGAAGTTCAATGACCTTATCAAAATCCTTTATCGCTAAATCGAAATTATCTTGTTTAAGATACGCGTATCCACGGCCAAAGTATGCATCTGAAAAAGAAGGTGTAATTTCTAAAGCTTTCGTAAAATCAACAATTGCAAGGCTGTAATTTTTCATATCGTTGAGTAACCAGCCCCTCTTCTGATATGCCTCAGCGTAATTTTCGCTACGGTTTATCACAAAGTTGTATTTTTCCATGGCTTCTTTCAGTTTTCCGTCAGAATGCAATTGTTGCCCTTCATCCAGAATCTGAACCAGCGATTGGGAAAATAGCGGGTATGAAAAAATCAGAAGTGTAAAAGATAATATGAAAGCAAAGCCTTTATGCATAAACATTCTCAGGATCTGAGAGTAAAGATATAAAATTTTTATTGTGTTAAAACGAAACCTTGAAAGCTCAATATTTACACACATTATAAGACTTAATGAGCCCGAAAATCTTTTTAATGAAAGCGGCTTCACTTTTTCACTTATAAAACACTGTTATATTGTCCTTTAGTGCAGTTATCAACAAATTTATTTGAAGTAAATTGAAGGAAAAAGGATATTGTTTTGGTTTATTCAAAAAATATTCTTTAGTTTTGCAGCATTAATTTAAAAACTGGAAGAAACATGAAAAAAATTCTGAAATCTTTAACAGTGTTAGTAATTGCAGCTGTTGCATTTGCTTCCTGTGGCTCATCAAGCTCACCTAAAGCTACTGCTGAAAAATTCCTCAACCACATTCAGAAAAAGGAATATGCTGAAGCAAAAAAACTGGCTACTAAAGAAAGCGAAGCTACTATCGACATGATGGCAAGTTTTGGTTCAATGGGTGGCGAACAGAAAGAAGCTAAGATCGAAATGAAAGACGAAAAGATCGATGGCGACAAAGCTACAGTTAACTATGTAGAAAACGGCGAAAACAAAACCCTCAGTCTCGTTAAAGTTGACGGCGATTGGAAAGTTGACATGAAGAAGGAAACTCCTCCGGTCAATGACACTCCTGCTGACACTACTGCATCTGCTGACACTACAAAGAAGTAATTTCAACACTCAGTTTATCTGAGATTGTAGAAAAATTGAACCTGTCTTTTTTAAAGGCAGGTTTTTTTTTGCATTTCGTTTTCCTTTGCAGGAATGTTTTACTTTTGCACGATATTAAAACACTATGGCTATCCGTTATAAAAAAATTCTGATTTACACGCTGATTTCATTATTGGTGTTACTTGTATCTGTTGTTACCTTCTGGTTCGTATACAATGCCAATGCCGATCAGCAGCAGCGCGTTTCGCCGCCCTACCGTATGAACGAAAAGGATGTTGCATTGTTGCAGGATGGCGATATTATTCTACGCAGGGGCTATGGGCTGGTCAGTGACATGATTGGTGAAACACTCAGCGAAAAGTATGATGTTTCACACGTTGCAATCATTCGCAAAGAAGCTGACACATTTAAAGTTATCCAGACTATATCAAGCAGTATATCTGACTTTGATGGCATGCAATGCCAGAGCCTGCAAAGTTTTGTTCACGACAGCAAAATAAATTCTGTTGTCGTAGTCCGTTATAAACACAAAAACTCTACTAAAGACAATTCTTATATCAGTAATAGTGCACAAGCTTACCTTGATCGCAAAGTACCCTTTGACGAATCTTTCGATTTAAAAGACACCACTACGCTGTTCTGTTCCGAATTGGTATACCGTGTCATTCTTAAAGAATACAAGGATGACATTTTTGATAAAATTGATAAAGGAAGTGTGAACAAACTGGGTTTTGTACCCTTTTTCGATACATCACGCTTCGATGTAATTCTGAATCACCAGTTAAAGAAAAAGAAATAAGAGATTATTTTTTCAACTTCAGATTTACATTCCCCTGGTTTATCGTCCAGCAGGTAGAGTCACAATACGTAGATTTTGTAGCTTTCACATCATCACCATCCACCGCAATAATATTGTCAGTCCCTTTTTTGTAGTGTGCAGTAATCGTATAAAAGTAACCAACCGGAAGATCTACCGAATAAAAGCTCGCATCTGCTGTATCCTTTAAATAAATGAAATGATCCGCCATATCACCGACATAGATTGTAAGAGGAACGTACGAGTTCTCATTGTTGATCGTAACTTTAACATTCATTGTTCCTTCGAAAGGCTGTGCGGTAATGCAGTCAGAATAATCGGGACTGTCACATACATCTTCTGATTCGCTGCTTGTGCATGAAACAAAAAAAACAAATCCGAGTAATAGATAAAATATATTTTTCATTTCAAAGCCAGCGGATTTTCTTGGGTTGAACATAGTTGAAAAGTAGGAAGCTGCATGCTTTCAAACTGATAAAAAAACGGTGAGGAGGCATATTGTATATATTTCTGTCAGCAAATTCATATCCGATCTGAAAAACCCCATCGTAGAAATCATACATAAATCCCGCAGTAGGATAAATCTTCATGACAGGATCAGGCCTGACTTTGACAGCTTTGTATTTACCCCCTGTATACAAAAAACCTGCGCCTGCAAATATGCCCCAGCCTGGTTCGTAATCATTCGGACGAAAATAAAAATTCTTCACCAGTGTAGCGGTCCATTCATGTCGTGATTCTCTGTATTGATACAGATATCCGCCTGTATCTGTTACCAGCTGCCTGTTTCGCCATGGTCGCAGATAATACGAAAAATCAAGTGCCGTTCTGTAATTCATTTCGATAAAGCCGACACCCAATCCGTACATAAAATCCTTGTTATTCATCTTAAATGACAATGGCATTATGGTAAGGGTTGAAATCAGTGGTTTCCAACCGCCCTTCAGGTTATGTTTTCTGAACATATTCGCTGCCGACAAATGATTTTCAAGCAAAGCAACACGAATAGGATTCATTTTAGGAAAGCCTTTCAGAGACCATTTATTTTCAGTTGAAATTAGATAATCTACAACAGGCTTTTTCCCATCAATGGCTGCCGCCGTCAATGCATTATATCCGTCCTTGGCAATATGCGTGACCCGCGCATTCTTTTTCTGAAGAAGTTTCATGATATCAACATAACCTTGCTGAGCAGCCAAAATAAAAGGAGTAACACCTTCTTTGTCCTGAAGATTGGGGTTCGCATCTTTATTCAGCAATAGACTTACTATATCAGGGAATCCAAAATATGCTGCAGCATGCAATGCCGAAGAGCTGTCATTTGTTCGGGCATTGACATCAGCATCATAATACAAAAGCAAATCAGACATGATAGTCAGGCCATATCCACAGGCAAACATAAGCGGAGTAACGCCGTCTTTATCTTTTGTATCAACTTGTGCACCTTCACGAATCAGATGCTCGGCACACTCAATCTGATTATTTTTAGCGGCGATACTCAATGCAGTGCAACTATCATTGGCCCTGATCTCGAGATCTGCATTGTTAAAAACAAGAATTTTAACAATATCAATGTATCCGTATTGTGAAGCATACATTAATGCTGTTACACCTTCTGCAGTAGCAACATTGATATCAGCACCTTTTGATAAAGCAAATACAACTCCCTTGTCATCGCCTGCTGCAGCAGATTCCAAGAGGCTCTCATCGTACGACTGCGCCATTGTATTTGCAGTAAAGACTGTAAATAAAATTAACAAAAGCGATTTTAGGTTTAGTGGCATATGAATTCGAAATTCGATTTAAAATTACAAAAAAAAGAATTTGCTTTGCGGCTTTTCTTTTGTTTTGATTTTTAATGAAAGGAATCGACTAATCTTTTTTATTCCCATACTTCAGTCCGAAAATAAATTTTCGACTTCGCCCGAAAATAAGCTAATGCTTTAGCGGATTACCTTCGGTGATCATGAATGGGGGGAGAGACAAAACAAAGGAATCGACTAATCTTTTTTATTCCTATACTTCAGTCCGAAAATAAATTTTCGACTTCGCCCGGAAATAAAAAAAGCCTCTGATAGAGGCTGATTCCTTTTGTTTTGTCGGGGTGGCAGGATTCGAACCTGCGACCTCCTGCTCCCAAAGCAGGCGCGATAACCGGACTACGCTACACCCCGTAAAGGAGTGCAAATATAGAAATTTTTTCATGCCAAAGACATAATATTGTTCTAATACTGCATTTACTTTAATTTTTTTCTGGATTAGCTACGCTGATCCCAAGGTGGGGAGCCTTGCAACCTTCAATAAACAATTGCTTCGCAATTTTTTTATTTCTCATCCGACCTTACAAAAGCAAGCTTTTGACGGTCTTCTGAGAAATAAAAAAACGCCTGACGGCGTTTTTTGAAGGTTGCGGAAAAGGGGGGATTCGAACCCCCGGTACAGTTACCCGTACGACAGTTTAGCAAACTGTTGGTTTAAGCCACTCACCCACCTTTCCGGATTATGCTTAATTGCATGCAAAAATAAGAAAAGGATTGCTATGCAGCAAATTTTTCTTAAAAAGAACTAGAATTTCTTCCAGGTACTCACATAGGCCTTCTTAAAATACTTGTACCATTTATTGCCTAATGTATATTCCAGCACCTTCGCTTTGCCGCTTGTAGTAGGCATTTTATCATGATCGCGTAAAGCCACGGCCGTGCCTAAAGACGTCTGAATGTTCTTTGTGTAATTGGCCGGATAACGGCGATCGCAAAGCGTCTTCAACAAGCCAAATGCATTGTCATAATCTTTTTTCTCACTGTACCAGTTGATCACAAAAAGAATGTAGTTATTGTCATTACATGATTTTGTATAATCAAACAAAGACACGTACGGTATATTGAATCTGGATAATGTAAATTGTTTGAAATAAGTTTCGGCAGATAAATAGCCATCTACAACCTGTTTGAAATCGCCTCGTTTTAAAGCTTCTCCGTTTTGCAGCAATAATTTTTGATAAGTCACTGCAGG
>JAZDMK010000206.1:0-2119 GCA_043800975.1 Bacteroidota bacterium
AAGCGCTCAAAAACCGCGACTCGCTTAGCATACGAGAAGCAGAGGAAATAACGGGTGTTAAACCTGTGCATTCCCTTATACGAAATCTGATTGCGAAAGGGATTGCTATTCCGGAAGAAGAACTGAAAGAAAAATACAAGCCTTTGATTGTTTCCTATGTCCGGCTGAATGATGAATATCATGATGAAAAGACATTACAATCCCTGTTCGATGCTCTTGAAAAGAAAGCGCCCCGTCAGCAGGAGTTATTAATTTCCTATCTAAACCTTTCTGAATTTCATCTGGGGCAGAAAAAAGAAATCAGTCGTTCATTGCTTTTAAAATCGTGTGAGAATTCTTCATCTGCATTGAATGCACTTGTGAAAAAAAAGGTTCTTACAATCTATGAAACCGAGGCAGGACGCATTCAACGTATCGACTCCGAAAAAAAAGAAATTCCACAATTGCTCGATTTTCAGGAAAACGCATTAGAAGAAATTCGAGAACATTTTTCAGAAAAAGAAGTGGTTTTATTACATGGTGTTACTTCCAGTGGCAAAACAGAAATTTATGCACGCCTTATACAACAAGCCATAGACGAGGGCAAGCAGGTGCTTTACCTTCTTCCTGAAATTGCTCTTACATCACAAATTATTAATCGTCTTACAAAATATTTTGGTGCAAACATCGGTGTGTATCACTCCCGTTTCAATGAACACGAACGTGTTGAAATTTGGAATACACTGATGGATGAAGGAAAGCCCGCAGTAATTCTCGGCGCACGATCTGCATTATTTTTACCGTTTCAAAATCTCGGGCTTATCATCGTTGATGAAGAACACGACAATTCGTTCAAGCAACGTGATCCCGCTCCACGCTACAACGCGCGTGATTGCGCAATCTATCTTGCCCGTATGCATGGCGCAAAAACATTGCTGGGTTCAGCCACACCTTCTGTTGAGACGTATTACAATGCAAAAACAAATCGATTTGGTTTGGTTAATATCGACAAGCGTTTCGGCGATATGGAACTTCCTGAAATTGTAATTTCAAATACCGACTTAGCCCGAAAAGAAAAAACCATGCATTCGTGTTTTACCGGTTCTTTGCTCGATGAAATTGGAAAAACGCTGAAACAAAATCGTCAGGTTATTTTATTCAGAAACAGACGTGGCTTTGCGATACATGTGGAATGCCCCGACTGTCAATGGGTACCAATGTGTAGAAACTGCGATGTTGCTTTAACGTACCACAAACAATTTCATCAGCTCCGCTGTCATTATTGCGGCTACTCTGAAAAACTTCCTTCTAAATGCCCTGCCTGCGGAAGTTCAAATGTGAAGCAGCTTGGATACGGTACAGAAAAAATTGAAGAAGAACTTTCCATCTTTTTTCCGGAAGCTTCCATCGCACGATTTGATCTTGATTCTACACGATCCAAACACAGTCACACACAAATCCTTTCTAAATTTGAGGCCCGTGAAACCGACATTCTTGTAGGAACACAAATGGTAACCAAGGGTCTCGATTTTGATCATGTGGCTTTGGTTGGAATTATCAATGCCGATTCTATGCTCCGGTATCCGGATTTCCGTTCGAATGAAAGAGGCTTTCAATTAATGGCGCAGGTGGCTGGTCGCGCCGGGAGAAAAGGACATCGTGGCAGGGTTATTATTCAAACTGCCAATCCGCATCATCCGGTGATTCGTTTACTGACCGAAAATAATTTCGAAGGAATGTACACGCGGGAAATAGCCGAACGACAGGCATTTCAGTATCCACCTTTTGTACGCATGGTGATGATCTCTTTAAGGCATCCGGATATTCTCAAAGTAAATTCAGCTGCCAAAGTGTTGGAAAAAATGCTACGCAATACTTTTGACAAAAGAGTGCTGGGTCCTGCGCAGCCTGTTATTCAGAGAATACAAAATCAATACATATTAGAATTCATCATTAAGCTCGATCGTGGAAAGGGCCTTGCTCCTGCCAAAGCAAAACTGATGAATATTCTCGATACTTTTAAAAAAGACAAACAGAGCAATGCCGTTAGAATCGTGGTTGATGTAGATCCGGTTTAAAATTTTATTTATTTAAAATCCATACTCATCATAAAACTTATTCAGCGTTCCATCCAGATTTT
>JAZDMK010000218.1:0-2082 GCA_043800975.1 Bacteroidota bacterium
TTTAATAAAATCAGGATCAAACTGGTTCATCAAAGCGTCATAGATCAGGGTTCCGTCAATTTTTTCAAATTCGATATGATGATTGTGGTAGCCCATCTGGATATCTGCTTTTTTGGTTTTTACTCCCATTGTATTCAGTTCATCTGCGGCTTTTAACCAATCGCTCAGGGTTGCTTTTTCAGGCATCCCGAAACCCGAGAGGATCATCTGTGTCTGACCCGATTCCAGCGCAAATTCAATACGTTCATCCAGGTGGTTTCTGAATTCATCCATTCCATAGTGTGAGCTTTTGCAGATCAGACCAGCATCGTTAATAATTTGCTTCATCTCCCTGGCTTTCAATTTCATAAGAGGTTGGAAGCCATATCCGGGAGGAGAGCACATTTCAAGACTTTGATATCCAAGGCCTGCCATCATTTTTAAGGTCCCTGGAAAATCTTTAACAAGCATTTCCCTTACAGTCCACACCTGAAATCCAAGGGGCATTTTACCGGATTCAGAAAAAATATCCGCGCTTAGATTCATCGGAAGTTGGGATGCAATAACAGCCGATCCGATCCCTATTGCACTTTTACCCAGAAATTGTCTTCTTGATAATTTATTCATAATGTTTATGTTTTTAGTACACGACAAAAAATTATTTTCTTTGATGCTGATATCAGCGTAAAGGTAACAAACGGTTTTTTAAAACTTAATTTTACTCTCCCATTATTTATAATTTAATTAATTATCAGATACTTACAAAATTACATCTTTAAGACTTGGACATACCTGGGCATTATTACTTTACTGCCGGTATGGGTGCTTACAAACCGGATGGCACTCCAGTGCCTAATGGCTGGAACTGGCAGCCGGCACCATTGGTGGTTATACCAGCTTTAAAGTTCTACCGGACAGCAATGATTGTTATTGCTAACTTGCAAACTGAATAGTCACAAATAGTAATATACAACTATGAAAGTAATTAACAGAAAAACTAAAGGAAGTTTTGGGCAAAAGATCGTGATACCAATCCTTTTGGCCATTTTTGTGTATACCACCACGGCAAATTGTCAACCGATACCGAACATCTCGTCTAAGGGGGTTGATATGCATCAGTGGGTCGAACAGCACTTTGCAAAAGGCAGGATTCCCCCGTTTTCGTTTGTGTGCGGAGGAAAAAGTTCGGACAATTTTATCAGAAACTGGCAGTATGGTGCAGAAAAGCTGAAATCGACAGATCCGAATGCGGAAGAGTCTGTTTACACCTACTCGGATAAACAGAGCGGTCTTGTTGTAAAGTGTTTTGTTACCTGTTTCAAAGATTTTCAGGCCGTTGAGTGGGTGCTGAAATTTTCCAATACTTCAGGAAAGAACGCCCCTTTAATTGAAAGGGCAGCTGTTATTGACCATTCTTTTGTTTCTGAAGAAAAAGGAACTTTTGTCCTTCACCATGCCAAAGGAAGCAGTGCCGAACGATCCGATTTTCAACCTATTGATGAAAAAATGGAGATCGGGAAGAGTACTTATATGACCCCGGTTGGCGGACGTTCGTCTGACAACACGGCTTTCCCTTTTTTCAATATCGGGATTCCCGGCCATCAGGGGATCATGGTGGCTGTGGGCTGGACCGGAAAATGGTATGCCGATGTCCGTCAGTTGGATGAAAAAACGATATCATTGAAATCGGGAATGGAAAAAATGCAGGTAAAACTGTATCCCAAAGAAGAAATCCGTACACCGAAGATATGTTTGCTGTTCTGGAAAGGGGAGGACAGAATGATTGGTCATAATCTTTTCAGACAGTTTATTCTGGTCCATCATACACGCAAGATAAATGGAAATCATGTAGAATTGCCGTTTTCAACTTTTCTTGCGCGTGAAGGGCCGCCTCCATGCAATGAACATACCTGTGCAACAGAATCCTTCGCCGTTGCTATGATCAATCGTCATAAGCAATTTAATATTGTACCGGAAGTGTTTTGGCTGGATGCCGGCTGGTATTCCTGTAAAGGAATCTGGTGGCAGGTTGGTAACTGGATCCCCAACAAAGAAAATTTCCCCAATGGTTTAAAACCTGTTACTGATGCTGCTCATCAAGTA
>JAZDMK010000224.1:0-5360 GCA_043800975.1 Bacteroidota bacterium
TAAATCTATTGTTTCTTTGCCCCAAGCCGCTTTTGTCCCTGTAAATGATTTTATTTGTGTCCATGTTGTACCACTATTGCTGGATACTTCGACATAGCCGTAATCATAATCCTTTTCAAACTCATATTTGTGCCAGAATTCTATGGATGCGCTTATTGTTTTTGTAAGATCGATAGTTGGAGATGTTAGCGCAGAAGTCAGATTGCTGCTGTAATATCCATTAGGGCTTTCAGTCCAGCTTATTAAACCTGAATGCGCTGATTCTGTTGTTTGTGCCCAAGGTGACTGCGCAGTCCAGTCTCCTGTCCCCATTTCCATATTATCCTGAAAAATAACTGTAGGTATTTTTGTTGTTCCATTGGCTGCATTTGATAATTCGCTCCAATTTCCTACATTATCGGCTACTTTTATTGCAAAATAATAAGTAGTTGTATGATCAAGCCCTGTTACAATTACGGATTCTTTTGAGCCGCTGGAAGACGGAGTAGGTTCTCACGATACCTGTGTGGCACTTGTAAAATTATTAGCCGTAATCTGAGAAGTTGAATATCTTAAATCGTATAATGAAGCTGTTCCTATATTTCCATCGTCTCCTACGGCAGTCCATGCAAGAGTGATTGATTTAAATGTTTTATCTGTAACCGCGGCATCTGTTATTGCGCTTGGCGGTGTAGGGTCATTTTCTTTTTGGATTGCATTATAAATATTTAGTCTGCCCCCTGTTACTGTTTTGCCGGACAAAGCAGGTTTCGGGTCTGCGGTGCTTAAAATTTTGTCTTTTACCTGTGAATAGGTCAATTCTGGTTTTTGCGACCAGACTAATGCTGCCGCGCCGCTTACATGCGGAGTTGCCATTGATGTGCCGCTGTAAGAAGCATAGGTATTACCTGGCGTAGAACTTACTATACTTACACCAGGCGCGCCTAAGTCAACAGTTGTTGGCCCGTAGTTTGAGAAATATGCGAGCGCATCATTATGATCCGTTGCGGCAACTGAAATAATATTTGTGCAATCGTATGCGGCAGGGTAGAGGGGGGATGTGTCACTGTTTGCGGCGCTATTTCCTGCTGCTGCGACAAATAATTGGCCTTTTGTTTTTGCATATTCAATGGCATCTTTTAATGCCTGTGAATAGCTGCCGCCTCCCCAAGAGTTGCTGGATACTTTTGCTCCCATATTCGCGGAGTATATTATTGCGGATACAGCGGCAGAATAAGAGCCTGAGCCGCCGGCACTCAAGAATTTACATGCCATAATTTTTGTCGTCCAGTTAATGCCTGCTACACCTTTACTGTTATTCCCCGTGCCGCCAATTGTTCCTGAGCAATGTGTTCCGTGTGAATTATCATCGAATGGGTCGCTGTCATTATTGCAAAAATCATATCCATAATAATCATCTATATATCCATTATTATCATCATCTAGGCCATTATTTGGGATTTCACCCGGATTGTGCCACATATTTGCTGATAAATCTTCATGGTTGTAATCAACGCCGGTATCAACTACAGATACTACAATTTGTCCTGATCCTGTCCAGTAATTCCAAGCCTCCGGAGCGTCTATGTCACAATCAGCTGTTCCCCCTGTCTGTCCTGTATTATTAAGGCCATATAATTCAGTAAATTTAGGGTCATTTGGAACCAAAAATGCCTCTGCAATATAGTTATGTTCCGCATATATAACCCTAGGATCATTTTCAAATTCCTTTATAGCATCTTCTTCGGATAATCCTGAAGTTAACCTTACCTGATATACATTTATTTCCTTAAATTCTTTTATAGTTTCAGCGCCGATTTCTGAGTTCAGTTGTTCGAGAGTTTCGTGTTTAAAGTCAGAAGCATTAAGTTTTACCAATAATTCTCCCTCTATATATTGTGCAGAAGAAGAAACAGGCTCTGTTTCTTCTTCCTGCTCTATTGCCTGAACAACAGTTGCGTTAAGTCCGTTTACTTTTATATCAGTCAAGGAGAATTCTAACGGGCTTCCTCCCGTATTTGATATAGTCAGTGTTTTTGTAGTTGTACTGTCGGGTAATAGAGTTACCGGCGGCATTTCCGCAGGGCTAATAACTGCCTTTGGCAGGGTTAATGTAGTTGTATATATAACATTTGATAATCCGGATTCATTATCGGCATTATCCTTTGATTTAATAGCAAAATAGTATTTTGTATCAGCCGCTAAACCGTTTATTGTGAAGGATTCAGAGCTTCCCGCAGTATTTGGCTTAGTTTCACCAATTACTTGAGTTGCGTTATTCCAGTTTCCTGATGTTATATTATTTGTGGCATATCTTATATCATATGATAGAGCCTTTCCTGTGTCTCCGTCATCTCCCGGGGCAGTCCATTGCAAGGTTACATAATTAATTCCGGTTTTTGAAACAGATAGATTTGAAATTGCAGATGGCGCAGTTGCATCCGCAGGCTCAATGCCTACTATCTCTATGTCATCAATATAAATACCTTCGTAGTCATTGGATATAGCGTCGCCTGTATCAAAACTAAATCTTATCTTGATCTGATTGCCTGTCTGCAATGAAACATATCCTGAACTTGTCCATGCTTCTTCGCTTGTAGTCGTCGAACTTATTGACCATGCTGTTTTCCATGTCGTGCCGTTATCATATGAAACCTCTGCCTTTAAAATATCATAAGGAGATGAAAATGATTCCACATAGCGCCAATAATTAAAAATAAGTTCAGCGCTTGTTGCAATCTGAAGATCTATTGTCGGAGATGTTATTGTGCCGTAGTTTTGTTTGCCTGTGTCATAACTTGATGTTTTTTCATTACCGTAATACCAAGATGTAGTGGTGCTGTTAAATCTTTTTTGCGATAGATGCCAAAGGCTTGGCCCGCTGTCGCCGTCTGTTCCTGAAATGGTCCACCCATTGAGGCCATTTTCCATTTTGTCCTCAAATAAAATTGTCGCATTTCCGGTTTCTGCCGAAATTACATTTGATATTCCGGAGGTATTACCCGATTCATCCAAAACCTTCATTGCAAAATAATATGTCGTATTCGGAGATAATCCTTGCACCGTCATTGTTTCCTGCTGGCCGCTTTGTTTCGGGGAAGGGGCGCCTGAAACTGTAGATGCCTGACTGAAATTATCTGCTGTTATTAGACTTGATGAATAGCGGATATCATATGTAGCAGCTGTGCCTGTTAAATTATCATCGCCAACGGCCGTCCATGAAAGGGCAGTTGATTTATAAGTTGTATTTACTACGGTTAAATCATTTACCTCCGCGGGAGCAGTTGTATCTGCTCCGACAGTCAATGCCTTGTATAAATTAGCACGGCCGTTGGAAACCATTTTTCCTTGCAGTCCTGCTTTTTGATCAACCGTACTTAACAAACGGGCTTTAATTTGGAGGTTTGTTAATTCGGGGAAATTTGCCCATGTTAATGCGCACATACCTGAAATATGAGGTGTTGCCATGGATGTTCCGCTCAAACTGCCGTATGTGTTATTTGGTTTTGTGCTGTATATTGTGACTCCCGGGGCGGCGAGGTCAACTGAAGTTGGGCCGTAACATGAAAAACTTGCTAAATTATCATTGTGGTCAGTAGCTGCGACGGCTATGATGTTTTCGACATCATAACTAGAAGGGTAGTGTGGAGTGGTATCATTATTTGTGCCACTATTGCCTGCAGCAGCTACAAAGAGAGTCCCAGCATTATGGCTTGCCGTGATGGCGTCTTTTAAAGCTTGTGAATATCCTCCTCCGCCCCATGAATTGCTTAATATTTTTGCCCCGTTTGCAACAGCATATTGAATTGAACTGATTGCATCTGATGTATATCCTGAACCGCTGTCATTTAAAAATTTTACCGGCATTATTTTTGCGTGCCATGCCACGCCGGTTACGCCGATACTATTATTGCCGACACCCGCTATTGTTCCCGCGCAGTGAGTTCCATGATAGTGCCCATCCATTGGATTATTGTCATCGTAAGCAAAATCCCATCCTCTATAATCATCAATATAACCATTATTATCATCATCAAGTCCATTATTTGGAACTTCATCGCTGTTTACCCACATGTTGGCGGCGAGATCAGGATGGTTATAATCAACACCGGTATCAATTACAGCGATTACAATATTGCTCGGAACGTCTGTAATAATACTCCAAGCCTCCGGCGCGTCTATATCACTATCCGCGGTGCCTCCTGTTTGGCCTGTATTATTTAACCCCCAAAGGGATGTGAATGACGGATCATTTGGCGTAGTGGCATTTATACTCAATTTGTAATTTGGCTCGGCATATTCAACATTTGGATCTGTATATGCGGATGAAATCGCTGATTCAACTGAGGTATTTGATTGAAGTTTTAATTGGTAAACATTGTTTATTTGAAATTTTTTGATTTTGGTCGCGTTTATTTTTGTTCGTAAAGCCTGTATTGCCGTATCTTCCTGTTGGATTGCCTTAAATTTAACAAGAATTTCGCCCTCAGCATATTCCTCTGCATATATTAATGAAGCGCTGAGTATGCTGGCTGCAATTACAGTTATAAAAATTATGATTGACCATTTTGCTTTCATCTTTACACCCCATATCACTCATGTTTCGCAGTAAAGATTTAGACTACTCTCGCTTAAAAAATAAGCATATATTATGCCAAAATTCTATTATCAGGGCAGAAAAGTGGTTTTAATTATAATATATTGCAAATCAATGGCTTAGTTTTGCGATAATTTATTTTTCAAATGTTCAAAAGTTGTCCATAGCTCCAAAGTGTCCATTATTGCTACAAATTGGATCTTTTAGGTGTTTGAAAAATGGACAATGTTTGTTTCAAATGGTGCAACAGGTCCGATGGACTCCGTACAGGACGTAGTCATACGGACTCGTCGGAGATGAACACAGACTTGTCCTTCGAAGCTCCCGCTTCGCCTGCGAAGCGAGGAGAGCGAAGAGCGAAGTAGGATAGACGCAGATAAATACAAAGCCAGCACGAAGACACGAAAAAAGAAGAAAACACGAAAATTGGTTTTAAATATTTTTTTTACTTTTCGTGACTTCTTATTTCTTTCATGATTTCGTGGTTTCTTTCTTTTGTTCTTTCTTTTGTTTTTGGTTGACATTTGGTAACTAGTTCAGCTATTATATCACCACATTTATTTCTGGGCGCTTAGCTCAATTGGGGGAGCGTCGCCCTTACAAGGCGAAGGTCACAGGTTCGAACCCTGTAGCGCCCATATAAATAGTGTAAAGCGAAAAGCATAAAGCGAAAAACTAAGGTAGGTTTGATATTTGAGAAATGGGTGAGAACCGGAAAAAGTGGAGTCTTAAGGAGAAAGTGGATGTTTCTCCTTAAGCCTGTCAGCCCGCTGGGTAAGTACAG
>JAZDMK010000250.1:0-20194 GCA_043800975.1 Bacteroidota bacterium
GTTGCAAAAAAGGTGAAAACGACCCCATGTTTTCTCTTAAGTCAAGAAAAGCCAGGTTGGCTGGAGAATGGGAGTTGTCGGAAGGAAGTGTAACCACAATCAATAGCGGCAGTAGTTACACATACTCATACAATGGTACAACATGCACTGAAACTTCGAATGGCACTACCGATACGTATCCTTACACCGAAACCATTAGTTACAACAAAGACGGGTCCTTTGAGAAAACCACAACGAATGATGGAAACATCTATGCTCAGGAAGGATACTGGACATTTGGTTCTAAAGTAAAAGAAATTGATCTTAAAAATAAAGAATCAGTGATTGTCCGCGTTACTTCAACTACAAATACTATTTCCGGAACAACCACTACTACTACCTATGAGGGAACTCAATGCCCGGTTAGTGAATTTGTAATTGATGAATTGAGTTCTAAAAAAATGGTTCGTTTCGTAGATGGCTCTTACGTCGGCGGATCTTCATTAACGCAAACCGGCACAAAAACATTTGAGAAAAAATAGAAATCTTTATAAACTTTTCTTCAAAAACGCTCTTCTTACCCAGAACGCAATAATGATCCACCCCAGCACAGCCGGATAAAAAACCAGGCGCATCGTATTATCAAGCGAAACAATACTTCCCATCATTGATTCGGTGCCACTGGCCGGGTGAATCGATTGGCCGCCCATGCGCGGGTATACGAGAAGAAAAAGTATTGACATAACAAAAGCAAAAATGTTATACACTGCAGCTACTTTTGTTTTTCGGGTGATATCAGAAACTGAATTTCGCAGTATTAAATAGGCAAACAACATAAAAAGAGAAAGCGCTGCGCCATTCAGTTTTGGATCATTAATCCACCATCTGCCCCACGCATATTGCGCCCAAAGCATTCCCGAAATAAGACCTATCAATCCAAAAAGTATAGCTGTTTTGGCTGCACTTAATGCGTGCATATCCTGATACGTTTTTTTGTTTTCAAGAACACGAATGCTGTAAAAAAAAGAAGTTGCCAGCATGGCTATCATGGCAAACCACATGGGTACATGATAAAAAACCATCCGGATGCTTTGACGAACAACAGGAAGATCGGGCACTTCCACAAGCATTCCGGCAACAAACGAATAAGCCACCAGAGCAAGTCCGATAATTTTCCAGTACGTTTTCATCGTTAATCTTTACATAAGAATGGATATAAAAGTGCTGACATAGCTGCAGCAGAGAGCGAAATCAGAAAAATCAACAGTATCTGAGCTGAGGCAAACTGAGAAGTTTGTCCGTTCAAAGCAAGATACCCTGTCGAGGAACAAGCTACCAGCAAAGGGATACAGAGAGGAATCCCAATCACTGCTGACAAAACAAAACTTCCTCCACCCAGAGAAGAAAGCGCTTCCGAAAAAGTAAGAACTGCTGAAAGGCCACAACTACCAGCTAATGCAGTAAGAAGAAATATTTCAATTTTAATTTCAGGAAGAGGAAAAAAATAATAAAAAAGTAAAAATAAAAGAAATGCAGTAGAAATTAAAATTACTGTGTTGTATAACATACGTGCAAGAATAAATGCACGCGGTGAAGCCAGCGTCAAAATAAATATTCTTTGCTCATGCGACATACGAAGCCGGGATGCGGCACCCAGTGCAGCAAACGTAAGTATGATCCAATAAATAGCATTCCATGATGAAAGATCTGGTGATGAAGATGGAAAACTTAACCTGACCAGATATGCTGAAATACCAATAAACAAGATCAATCCAGCAATCGATGAAAGCTTTCTGAAATCAGAAACAATATCCAGAAGAAAAAAATTCCGTATCATTTAAAACAAATGTAAAAAAAAAGTCCCTGCAAACGCAGAGACTTTTTTTATATCAAAAATGAAATCGATTACTCAACAATCATTTTACGTGTCACTGAATTTTCACCGGCACGAACAGTGTAAAAATAAACACCTGAAGTAAGTTTGCTTCCGTCAATCACAACATTGTGCGATCCGCTGGCAACATTACCTTTGTTGATCGTCATCACTTTCTGACCCATGATATTGGTAACTTCAACACTCAGTGTAGTAGCTTTTGCAAGATTTACATTGATCGTAGATGTTGTACTGAAAGGATTCGGATAGTTTTGAGAGATGGATGAAATCACGCTGTTGTTTTCTTCAACACCTACAAATGCAGCTTTAGGAACTACTACACCACTGAAGTAGTAATGCGTGCAAGGGTCAGTAGAAAGAGCACCATGAGTTGTTGTTGTTAGGGGAATTTCATAATTGGTAGCATCTTCAAATACATCAGTAGCAGCAAAATGCCAGTAGTTGGCGCCATCATAAGCAGTACCACGTGTCATGCTGAATTCGTTGGTAATAATACCTGAGTTCACATCACGGCCACGAATATAAAGGTCAGGAGCCATAACCATATCAAAGAATGAAGTATCACTATCAGCCCATGTGAAAAACACACGTTCGCCATTGTTGCTTTTTGAAAGCTGAATTCTGTGATCCCAGCCGGTAGGGCTTGAACCCTGTAAGCCACTAGCTGCATCTACATCTAAAGTAAGAATTGTGTCAATTGTTTTTGCATCCCAGCCAGTTGGGGTTGTGAAAATATCCCAAATTACGCGGTCTTCATACATGAAAGTATATCCCAGTGAGTCAGCATGTGAAGAAAAACCACATTGTATAAGTGAAGCCAAATGGAGGTTTCCGTTTGCATCGACCAATGCATCATCACCTGAACCAGAAGAGAAGAATACACGTGGACGACCGGTATGACCTACATATGTCCACCAATCATCCAGTTTTGCCTTTAATTCAGTAGTTGGTGTGCTTGCGTAAAAATCAAAAAAGGGAACCAATGTCCATGTTGCACCACTGTTAATTGTTTTTTTAACAATCGGAACCCAGTCGTTATTAACATTGGCAGTACTTGAATCTATACCATACATCACAGCATAACCAATTGTACCGTCATCTGACCATGCCATAGCCCAACCAGATATGAGATCGTCACCGGTTGAAGCTTCATTCTTTGCAGCAACTGACAATGGAGTCATTGTCCAGTCAAAATTATTTGTTCCTGTGTTGAACGTACCGTTCCAGATTGAAACACCCGGATAAAGAGCCGGGGAAGCACCAGAAACACCAGCATCGCCCATTACGTGAACTTTTCCGTCGTTGCAAGCCTGAAAATTGATACGCGAAAATTCATGACGTGTAGGAGAATCCAGCGGAGCATATAATACATTGTTGCAGATTGTACTGTCAACACGGCAGCTTCCGAAAAAATCATGATCCCATGTACCTGCATTATGAGAAATACCGGAATAAGAAATAAAACATTCATCAGCCGAAGTTGCAGCTGCGGGTTTATAAAGCACACCGGAAGGATAACGATTACTGTGCGTAGCATCGTTAATGGTTGGAAGCTGTGTAGCTCCAAAAGTTGCACCTTTGTCCTTTGTAAATGATCCGATGACATGATCACCGGTCCATCCGTAAGAGCCACCTCCACGGGCTACGAAAAGAGCCGTGTTGTATGAAGGTAAAGCCGAAAGGCAGGAAGAACTGGAAACGATCAGTGTGATCACGTTTGCAGAAGATCCAAAAACAGTCTTGTTCAGGGCTTTTGAACCTGAAGTAGTGGCATTGAGCTGCTGGGTCGGACCGGCATTCATCATGACGCTCTGATCAGCAATTGTCCGGGTTTGCATTTTATTGATTTCTTTCCGGGGGGCAAGTTTGTTAACCTGTGCAACGGAAACGTAACCAATACCCAGCGCAAGAGTTAATAGTAATAATTTTTTCATTTCTCTTTTGGGTTTTAAGTTATTTGATGGTTTAATTGGGAGCAAATGTAATAAATGTTTTTTAACAAAATTTCATCTGTATTTCATGAGACAAGTATTAAACAAAAAAAGTCCCTTCGAAAAGAGACTTTTTTAAAAATTAAATCTTATATCTTATGTAGCAAAAATTCTGATCTAATCACATGTTCAGCCCCGTCCTGCGAGCATTGAACTGTCGGTAGTGGCATTGGCGGGAGCAGTTGTAGTGGCAGTGGCGGGAGCAGTTAAAAGTTATTGGTTATTTAGTTATTAGGTTGTAATCAGTTGGTTTTTTTAACCACAGATGACACCGATAACCACAGATAATACACAGATTAAAACAGTGGTGGGAGTAGTTAAAAGTTATTGGTTATTTAGTTATAAAGTTATTGGGTTATTTCGGATTTGTTTTTAGCTGTGATACCAAGTTACACAAAAAATGGCAGTGGCAGAAGCAGTTTCTCATCGAAGTATTCGCCCAATTGTTCATTTTTTAAATGTGCTCATGAGGCTCAACCCTTCGGGTTTCGGTTACGAATGAATACGAACTTACGAAATACGAAAGAGCGTAGAAGAATGCAACATGTTTTTTACTGTTCGGTTTTCTATTGCACGCAGAAACGCAAAGAACGCAGACAACACCGGGATCGTTGGTTACATGACCAAGATCGATCATGGTTACACAACTGCGGACGTTGCTGACAGTCCGTTGGATGACGCTTACACGGCGTTGGACGTTGCTGACGAGACGTTGGGTCATGCTTACACGGCGTTGGACGTTGCTTACGAGGCGTTGGACGTTGGTGACAGTCCGTTGGGTCATGCTTACACGGCTAAGATCGTTGGTTACACGGCTAAGATCGATGCTTACACGGCTAAGATCGTTGGTTACACGGCTAAGATCGATGCTTACACGGCTAAGATCGATGCTTACACGGCTAAGATCGTTGGTTACACGGCTAAGATCGTTGGTTACAGAACTGCGGACGTTGCGGACAAAATCGCGGACGATGGTTACACGAATGCGGACGATGCTGACTGCCGCTGGAGCGGCGGTTACTAGTTATTCGAGAAAAAAAAAGTCCCTGCAATCGCAGAGACTTTTTTAATATCAAAAATGAAATCGATTACTCAACAATCATCTTACGTGTTACTGAATTTTCACCAGCACGTACAGTGTAGAAATAAACACCTGAAGTAAGTTTGCTTCCGTCGATCACAACATTGTGTGAACCGCTAGCAACATTACCTTTGTTGATGGTCATGATTTTCTGACCCATGATGTTGGTAACATCAATACTGAGTGTTGTTGCTTTCGAGAGGTTAACACTAATCGTAGTAGTGTTACTGAAAGGATTGGGATAATTCTGAGTTACCCATGAGTCTGTGTTTTCATTATGTTCATTTACACCAACAACCTGAACACCGCTGAAATAATAGTGTACGACAGGATCAGTACTGGTGGCACCGTTGGTTGTAGTTGTAATAGGAATTTCGAAAACATTGGGTGATACTTCAAATGCTTTGTTAGATACATACATCCAGAAGTTAGCACCATCGAATGCAGAACCACGTGTTACAGACAAACGTTCTGTTACTGCTGGTGTTGTAGCATCAACATCAGAGCTGCGGATAAAAATATCCGGGGCCATTACCATATCAAAGAATGAAGTATCAGAGTCTGTCCAAACATAGAATACTTTACTTCCGTCAGGGGAAGTGCTCATCTGCGCTCTGTGATCCCAGCCATCAGGGTCTCCGGGAAGACCGTTGGCTTCATCAACTGCAGCTGTGAAAAGGGTATCCACAACAATTCCACCCCAGCTTCCGGCCGATGTTGTGAAAACATCAAACATTACCTGAGGTTCATTAGCAAATGAATAAAAGAGTGAATCAGGATCAGAAGAATATCCGCACTGAATAAGACTTAAAATATGCAGGTTGTTGTTTTTGTCAACGATTGCATCGTAACCCGATTCGCGGAATTCATTTTCTCTGCGAAACCATACACGTGGAGTTCCACTGTTTCCCAATGTGGTATTCCACCATTCTGTAATTTTCGAATTAACAGCAGGAATCGTTCTGAAATCGAATCCGGGCATTTTAGTCCATGTAGTACCGTGGTCTGTAGTTTTAAAAATTTGTGGGATCACAGAATTATCAAAATTATTTGTTCCACCAGTTGTGTCAATGCCAATAGTATAAACATAACCTACGGCACCATCTTCGCTCCATGCCATATGGTTCGAATTGTTTCCGCCGAAATGATCATCACCGGTAGATGCTTCATTTAACAAATGCAGTGATAAGCGTTTCTGTGCCCAGTCAAAGTTGTTGTTTACAGCATTGAAAGTTCCCTGCCATACACTCAGTCCTGTGAACAAACGGGGTGCTGCTGCCTGATCGTCTCCACCAGCCAGTGAGTATACTTTTCCATCTCCGCAGGCAGAAAAAGAAAACATACTGAATTGATGGTACTGTGGTGAATCCAGCGGTGCATACAATACGCTTCCGAAAGTACTGTCCAGGCGCATGCTTCCATAATAATCATGATCCCAGGTTCCGGCGTTATGCGATGTTCCTTCATAAGCAACAAATGCATTGCTGATATTCGTGTTTCCGGCAGGATTGAAAATTGATCCCGAAGGGTAACGGTTACTGTGCGTGGCATCATCAATATTCAGCACCTGCATATTATTAAAAGTACTGCCATTGTCCGTTGTCCAGGTTGCTACAACCTGATTGCTGTTAAATCCGAACGAACCGCCGCCGCGGGCAACAAACATGGCCGCATCCAGATCAGCATTTACAGTCAGGCAATGTTCCTGGCTGAAAAGTACAGACAGAATGTTTCCTGAAGATGCAAAAGCAGTTTTAGCCATTGCTTTGGTTCCTTTGGTGGTAGTGTTGAACGGAAGAGCAGGGCCTGAATTCGGCATCTGTTTATCGGCAACATAGGTTGTTTTGTTTAAGGGCGAATTTTTTGACGCTCTCAGATTCTTGCTTACCTGTGCCATGGATGCGAATCCAATTCCCAGTGCAAGTGTCATAAGTAGAATTTTTTTCATCTTTTTAAAATTTTTAGTTAATTAATGAACTGTTTAGCAAAAGTAATAATTGTTTTAAAATCGTTACAAATATATAGACAAGCTTTGAATAAAAAAAGTCCCTTCGAAAAGAGACTTTTTTTAAATAATATTGAAGATATAATTATTCAACAATCATTTTACGTGTTACTGAATTTTCACCGGCACGTACAGTATAGAAGTAAACACCTGAAGTAAGCTTGCTTCCGTCGATCACAACATTGTGTGAACCACTGCCAACATTACCTTTGTTGATGGTCATTACTTTCTGTCCCATAATATTGGTAACATCAACGCTTAATGTAGTAGCTTTTGCAAGGTTTACATTGATCGTTGTTGTTGCACTGAATGGGTTCGGATAGTTTTGTGAGATCGATGAAATCACGCCGTTATTTTCATTAATGCCTACGAAAGCTGTATGAGGAATCTGCACACCTCCGAAGTAATAATGAGTACAAGGGTCATCTGCCGATGCTCCGTGTGTGGTTGTAGTAATTGGAATTTCATAATTGGTTCCATCATCAAATACCTGACTGGAAACATACATCCAATAGTTAGCACCGTCATAGGCAGTACCGCGTGTCTGGCTGTATTCTGGTGTAATAATTCCTGTATTTACATCGCGTCCGCGCATGAAAATATCCGGCGCCATAACTCTGTCAAAGAAAGAAGTGTCGCTGTCTGTCCATGTAAAAAACAAACGATCTGCAGTTTGATTTTTAGAAATCTGCAATCTGTGATCCCAACCAACATTACCTGTTGATGAAGGAATACCATTAGCAACATCAACATCTAAAGTAAGAATTGTGTCAATTACCTTTGCATCCCAGCCGGTAGGAGTTGTGAAAACATCCCAGATCACACGGTCTTCGTACATGAATGTGTACAAAAGCGAATCCTGGTGTTTTGAGAAGCCGCACTGAATCATAGTTGCAATGTGAAGGTTTCCGTTAGCATCAACTAACACATCCGAACCAGAACCAGAAGAAAAGAAAACACGGGGGCGACCGGTATGACCTACATATGTCCACCAATCATCCAATTTATTCTTTAAATCAGGAGTTGGGGTGCTGGTATAAAAATCAAAAGGAGCCTGAGCAGTCCAGGTTGCACCATGGTCTGTTGTTTTCATTACAAGAGGAATAACATCATCATTTCCACCCGACAGGTTTGTCAAGGAATCAACTCCGTATGCGATGGCATAACCAATAGCACCATCATCGCTCCATGCCATATCCCAGTTTACAATAAGGTCACCATCAGCTGCAGTTTCTTTCAGGTGCAAGGGAAGAGCATCCATTGTCCAGTCAAAATTATGATTGGCAGCATTGAATGTTCCGTTCCAAACAGCATGGTTAGTAAATGGCCAAGCCAATAACTGACCACCATCACCCATTACGTGAACTTTACCATCAGAACAAGCTGTGTACTGAATGCGGGTAAATTCATGACGTGCAGGTGAATCAAGTGGAAAATACTGTGAAGTTAAAAAAGTACTGTCTAATTTTGTACTTCCAAAATGATCCCAGCTCCAAGTTCCTGCATTGTGGGAATGTCCGCAATAAGCAGCATAACAGTCGGTGATTGCAGTTGCACCAGCGGGTTTGAAAATAACACCGGAAGGATAACGGTTACTGTGTGTAGCATCTGATGTAGTCTTCATTTGATAGTCAGTAAAAGTTGCACCTTTATCCGTTGTAAAGTTTGCAATTACTGCGTCACCGGTCCAACCGTATGTGCCACCACCACGCGAAATAAACATGGCCGCGTTCAGTGAAGGATCAGCTGACAAACAAGAAGAATTCGATACCAACAAAGTGTATACGTTTGCTGATGATGCAAATGCCGTTTTGTTTAATGCTTTTGAACCAACTGTAGTCGTGTTCATTGGTTTAATCGGACCCTGATTAATTGAATAATTGTCCGAAACTGCAGTGCTTTTTAGTTTATCGGTTTCTTTCTTAAAAGCAGTAGTTTTATTCAACTGTGCCATCGAAGAAAACCCAATTCCCAAAGCAAGGGTAAGAAGTAAAAGTTTTTTCATCGCTCTGTAATTTAGTTTAATGTTAAAATTTCAAAGACAAAAATAGAAATTCTTTCCGTTCAATTTTCCAAAAGTTATGATTTTTTATAAAAAATGTTGAAAATGAGGTTAGTTAGCCCCACTAACCATTTTAATAATTGAAGCTCCTCGCGGCAAGCCACGAGGAATCTTCGATCCATATGAATTTTTTATTTGTTTGCTCGCTAACCCCGCGGCAAGCAGCGGGGAATGCGCTCGCACGGATTCAAAACTATTTGGACAAGGTCAACTGATCCGCCGTGGCGGACTGACACTGCTTATAGTTATTGGGTTATTAAGTTATTAGTTATTGGGTTATTGGGTTATTGGGTTATTGGGTTATTGGGTTATTACTGTTTACTCTTGCCTGCGTCAAGCAGGGATCCGCCGTGGCGGACTGCCACTGCCTATCACCTCCAATGTTTCGCATCTTTGAACAATTCAAAGTTACTACGAATACTCCGTTGCGAAACATTTTTGCACAAAACCCATATTCAACATGCCGTGCCTCCGGCACTCAGATTTTTCTTTCCTTTTCGTTTTACCGACATCCCGTGCCTCTGGAACTGATTCTTCACTTTGCAAGCTAAAGCACACCAGAGAAAGCCCAGTATTAGCAGTGGTTTAAGTCTTTTGGACTAAATAGACTAAAGCAGATAAAAGCAATAGTTTATTGGCATAACCATTGGCAGGTGTTTTAAAAGAGTTGCATTATTGGTAGATGCTCCTTTGCCTTGGTATAACTCGCTTTGCACTTTCTTCTTTGAGTTTGATGAAGTATTTTTATTACTAACTTAAAGAAAGAAAAATTATGGAAACAAGAACCAACGTTCGACAGCTTTTTTACATTAAAAGAACAAAGTTAAGAAAAAACGGTGAAGCCCCAGTCTACCTTAAACTGACAGTAAATACTCAAAGTGTTGAAGTAGCTATTGGAGAAACAATACCGCCGGAATTGTGGAGTGTAGAAAGAGGAGGAGCAAAAGGAGCAACACATGAAGCAAAAAAAGTAAATGTTCATCTTGAAAGAACTTCCTTTCAGATTAATCAAATAATTTCTGAAATGAAATCAGACCACAGTGAGATTACAGCGAAGTCGGTTATCAATGCCTATTTGGGGAAAAGCAACGATCACTTTACTCTTATCCAATCATTCGAAGAACATAATCAAAATGCAAGACTGTTGATCGGAAAAGACCTTTCACAAAGCACCGTCCAAGAATTTGAGGGTTGTTTAAGAACTGTAAAGCAGTATCTGAAAAGTAGATTTGATCGGGAAGACATACCCGTAGAAAAAATAGATTATGACTTTATCTGCGGCTTTGAAATGTTCCTTAAAAGTGTCAGGAACTGCGAGCATAACACTTGCATGAAACTGATAAAGATGCTGAAGAAGATTATAAGAATAAACATTGCTAACGGCTGGATCAGAAAAGACCCCTTTTCAGGATATAAGATTTCATACAGAAAAGTAGACAGAGGATTCCTGACAGAAAGCGAACTTGACACACTTATAAATCTTGAACTTACAGATGAGTATCATCAATATGCAAGGGATTGTTTCGTCTTTGGATGTTTTACAGGGCTTGCTTATTCAGACCTTAAATCTCTTTCATCCGACAATCTGTTTCTGTCTGAAGATGGAAAACTTTGGATACAAACGAAACGAAAAAAAACAGACAGTTCTTGTCACATTCCAGTGCTTCCGATGGCACAGAAAATTTTGGACAAATATGAAAATAATCCGCACTGTATTAAAAAGAACAGATTACTACCTGTTCCATGCAATCAAAAGTTGAACTTCTATCTAAAGGAGGTTACGGAGAAAACTAATATTAAAAAGAGAATCACCACTCACTTAGCCCGCCACACTTTTGCTACTACAGTTACTCTTAATAATGACATTCCAATAGAAAGTGTTTCAAAGATGCTTGGTCATAGTTCAATTAACATGACAAAAATCTATGCCCGCCTTCTGGATAAAAAGATCGGTCAGGACATGGAGAAACTTTTTGAGAAATACAAAGCTTAGTTAATTAAAAAGGCAAGTGTCATTTAATAAAAAGCCAGAAAAGACCAGAATTCTATCATGAAAATTTGACTTTTTTTGAATTTGATCCGATCTTGGCTAAAATTGTATCGATTTTGAATCGTTTTGATTTAAAAAAGTCCAAAATTGATCCGTTTTTGGCCAGTTTTGAACCAGTATCGATACGATTCTGACCAAATTTGATCTTGTATTGACTGTTATTCCACTTTCAGTTTTCCGATTTCAAGTTGTTTAGCATCACCGGAAGCGCAGAAGAGAAGGAGGCCGACAGGTGTGCCCATGCCAATGACAGGGAACATGGCAGGGCTCTGAATTTCGGTTTTGGTTAGCATATTATACAAAGGTAGTCCATACATTTTATCTCCAAACTTCAGATTGCCGTTTGCTTCCAGCACATAGAAAAACGGACATTGGCGAGCATTGCTGAATGAGGAACGAGAACATTCCGAGCCGTTCATTTCCTTCCAGTTACTTTGAAGATTGAGGTTGTTGTATACAAAATACAACTTGTCGCCTACCAAACCGCAGGTGTAGGAATCCCAGCGCAATGCAGGATAGCGCTCGGTGGTACGAAAAGTCTGGTTCTTGTTGATGGTGGCTTCCCAGTCGCGAAGGCCGTCGTTTTTATAACATACAACGATTACTTTGTTGCTTTGCAATTCGCCGTCATAGGTGGTTTTACCTGTCTGGTCGGTTTTGGATGAAATGCTTTCTTTCTGATGTTCGGCCATGAGATAAATGCTTCCTGATGGTAAAACAATTAAATCTTTCATCTTCATTTCGGATGCCGGTGGCTGCTGTCCACCGCTGATTCGTTCGGTGAAAGGATTGGCTTTGCATGTTGCAGTCAGTGTTGCTGTGTTTACTTTTACACAAAAACTTCCTGCAAGCGCACCGGATCCTACTGATACTGTGCCTTTGCGGAAAGTATAAAATCCTGTAAAAAACAAATTTCCCTGGGGTGTCATTTTGAATTGATAAGATTCAATATCACATTCAGCAGGCAGATCCATCGTTATCGGTTTTAAAGCCGATGCTGATGAAGACATTGCATACATATTGTAAGTCCATTTCCCACCATCAGCCATGCGTTTCATCAGAAACACATTCGACTGGTTGTCCATGGCAATTTCGAAAGATCCTTTTCCGCTTTCATCTTCTGTTGGTACTTCCTTTGACCACTTTTCGGCAAGGGATTTTGAATCGTACACTTTAATCAACAGCTTTTCCTTTACGTCTTTTTCCTTGGGTGAAGACATCATTACTGCAAACAGGGAAGCATCGGGTGATGCACAGACGTAATAATTACCTGCTTTGTTCACATTTTTGGCAATATGAGAGCAAAGTTCCTTCGGATCCTTTGCATATTCACCATTCATGTCACAGGTACGTACTTTCCAGGTAGATTTCTTTTCATCCTTCGACCAGCCGCGATAGAAAAACAGGAACTGATCTTTGACCGGAATTATTTCTTCAAAAGAAAATCCGTTTTGAAATACGCCTTCATTGCAGGGAACCGTTTTAGAAAACAGTTGACCCGAAGCGCTGTATTTTTCGAGCCATACAAACGGATCGGAAACGGATGCAGAACTGCGAAGCAAATAAAATTCATCGCCAGAAGGTGTGGCACTTACAAAACGATATTTGTCGGTTGCCATATCGCGGGTAAAAGCATCGCCCCAATCGCAGGATATGGTCTGACTGAATGCAGAAAAACTTGATAGCAAAACAGCGGAAAGAAACAGGATTTTTTTCATGGGATGTTTGGTTTATGATTATAGCAAAAATATGGAAATCAATTGAAAAAATGATATTTTTGTATAAAATCTTTCCCATGAAAAAATATTTTCCTTTATTACTTTTGCTAGTATTACCTTTTGTATCAAGCGCACAAAAGATCGACGACCAGCCTGTAGAGTTTGATTATATTCGATATCCGATTTTGGGTTTACCTCAAAATATTAAAGCGTATACATCAGAAGTAATTATGGATTACGAAAACGGGGTGTTGGAAATGCAAAAACTGCGTTCTGAGGATTACGCAACTTCATTAAAAATTTATGAGGAAAAGTATCCTGTTGAAAAGAAGAAATTCGATTCGCTGATGGTTATATACAATCGTGAAAAGGATATTGCACTGGCGAAATATGATTCAGCGATAGTGGAATACAGAAAGAAACCGCAGGTGGAACGTTTTGTGGAAAACCGCATACTGCGTGAAAGTGAACATCCGAGACTATCAATGCCGCAATACCCATATGTGCAATTTCCGGTAAAGCCTTACCCGACAAGAGAAGAATATCCAAAACTCTTCAATAAGCAAATGCTTGCTGAGACTTATCTGAAACTGGACGGATATCAAAGATCGAATACGAATGCTGTGAAGTTTGTAGTAACGATGCTTGGATACGATTTTCTGGATCCGGTGCTGCGCAATGAATCGAGCAATGTTTACCATACAGATACAAAACAGACAACCACAGTAATCAAATACTGGTATGAGATATCATACCGCCACCCAATGAATCTGAAAATGATCGCGCCCGATGGAAAAATTATGCTTGATATTACGTTTGAGGATCTGACCAACTACTCGATATTCAAAACGCAAATAGCGAACAATTATGCTCCTACCTTGGACAGGAAAGCACTTAAGATGTCGTTTCAGGATAAAATTGTGGAAGACAATCTGGCATATATACGCGAGTACATTAACGATTACTATGGTTACACCCCTTTGAAGCACACAGCCATTATATACCGCATCGACAGTAAGAAATTCAATTACGATACGTATCAAAAAGCGTATGAAGAAATTGTATCTGGGTTCAATGCATTATCAACCGATAGGAAGAAAGCGGAAGAAAAAATCAATGCAGCCATAGCGATTTGGGAAGAAGAAATGAAGGCTTATGATCCGGCTGATACCAAAGGAAGGTTGAATTCGGATATTGCGATTGCCACAAGATTCAATCTATATGAAGCTTACCTCTGGCTGAATAAATTTGACCAAGCTGAAGAACAACTTAGCAAAGTGATTGGCCTGAAACCTTCGAAAAGACAGGAGGGTTTGGTGAAGCAGTATCGTGAGTTTCTGAAGATGCAGCGGGCGCGGTTTTAAGATATCGTTTTTTTTTGTAATCCGAAAAATGAAAAAGATATTTACATTATTAATTATTGTTATACTGACAGCATACATTCAATGCATCTATGCGCAGGGCGGTTATGATGGAAAGCTGGGATATGGTTTTTCACCCAAAGGTCATCCGCTGGATTATTCGCTTATGAGTGATTTTCTGGATGAAGTTGCGGGCACCTGCGACGGGGGTGTTGTGCTGGCCAACGGAAGCTGGCGCGAAAGTTTTTCATCAAGCGGCCTTATTCCCGGTTTTCAACGAACCATCAGCCTGCTGCAGCCCGCTCCCTATGCATATACCGATATGCTTGTCTTCGGGTGGGGCAGCCCCACAACGCCCTATACGCTCTATCTGGACGTTCCCGGAAATGCAACCAACAACTGGACGAACAATACTGCCCGTACATTATTTCTGCAGATGCTGACGCATGCCGCCGATTCACTTCAGCCGGCCTATCTCTTTATCGGAAATGAAATCAGTTTTTACTGGGCGCAGGATTCAACTGATTATCTGAACTGGGTGGATTTTTATTATGACGCATATGATTCCATTAAAGTACATTCCCCTTCCACGCAGATAGGAACGGTATTCAACTACGAACATCTTTCAGGAAAGGGCGTGCAGATAGGCTGGAACACGCCTTACTGGAATTCGTTGCTTGCTTTCGATACTTCAAAAATCGACATATTAGGATTGACCGTTTATCCTTTTTTCAGTTATCCAACGGCCAATGACATTCCCACGAACTATCTCGACCCTGTATTCAGTATCATGGGCAACAAACCCATTGCCATTACAGAAACGGGATGGCCCTCCGACTCGCTTTTAGCCAACTGGTATTGCTCGCCCCAGCAACAGGTGGACTATGTAAATAAGTTGTTTACTCTGATCGATGGACACAATGTGGATGTGGTGAACTGGCTTTTTTTGTATTACCTGATGGATACAAGCACCGACGAAAATAAGCTTTGTGCCAGCATCTCGATGCACGACTCGATGGGAAATGCGCAGCCCGCTTTGCCTGTGTGGCTGTCGTATTGCATCAATGCCGGTGTGATTGAAAATACTGAAGGCGACTCGAACACGGAAGTGGAATTATTTCCCAATCCCGCTTCCGATCTGCTCAGCATACAGGCACCACTGAAATCCGAAATCGAAATTTTTAACATGGAAAGACAAAGCATGAAACAAACCCTTGCGCGCAACATCACAACAACCCTTGATGTATCAGGCTTTGCACCCGGAATGTATTTTGCGAAAGTGAAATGCGGGGAGGGTATTGTGGTGAAGAAATTTATTAAACAATGAAAAAAGTGACAGGTTACAAGTGACGAGTAACCCTGCTTGCAGTAGGCAAGCGTAACCCGTAACCTGTCACCCGTAACTACTAATAAAAAAGAATTTTGGAACCTTTGGATGTTTCGGGGCATTAATGATTAAAAGAGGAGTTCTTTACATACAAATTGTTGGACAAAGCATGCGTTGCTTCTTCGATATACTCAGGGACAAAGCGGAATTGATTGATTAGACAAAGAAATTAACTATATAATGGATAAATTGCATCGTAGAAAATTTGCTAGAAAATTTAAAATCTTGATTATAAATCAAACAATTAATTTTCTGCGCTCTTTCAACAATAGACCTACAATAATCACCGGTATTGCACTTGCTATTTTTATCTCCTTCTATCCATTTTTTGAAGACCTATATTTAAGGATTTTTGTTCACTACTTTCTTTCTTCATTTCAAAAAGATTGGATTGCTTATTCTCTAACTGTATTACTAATCGCTATTTCGATTTTTGTAGTAATAGTTAAAATAAAAAAAAGAAGACCATTCTGTTTTTATCCGAATTTATTAATAATTGTTTCGATTCTTATTGCATTTTATTTTTCAAATATTCAAAGACCAGAATATGAAACGAAAGAGTACGTCTTTTATAACATAAAATTTATCAACCTCAAATTTTTTAGTATCTATTTTTCCGATATCATTTTCATTTCAATCATTCTTTTCGTTATACCAATTAAAAGAAAAAACAATTGTCTTAAAAAAACCGGCTTGCCAAGATTGTTGGAGGACTCTTTTGATACCTTTAATAAAGTTGATTTATTCAACAGAAAGGATCAGGCAATACTACTTTCAAAGCTCATTTCAAATTCTCATACTAAAAAATCATTTGCAATTGGTATAGAGGGCTCATGGGGTTCAGGCAAATCAGTTTTTATTGATTTTGTTGTTGATGAACTTTTAAAAAATATGAAAGACAATTTGTTTGTTCGATTTTATCCATGGCGATGTAAGGAATGTAAAAATATTATTGGTGATTTTCTTAAGCAACTTGAAAATGCAATAAAGGAATTTTATCCAGAGATTTCAAAAGATATTGCAGGGTATGCAGATTCTATTAACACATTGGGGAATTCGTATGCAGATATGTTCATTAAAAACTCGAATTTTTTTAAAGAAGAATCAGATTCATACACACTATATGAAACGATAAGCAAAAAGTTAAGTAAAATTAATCAAAGGATTATAGTCGTCATTGATGATCTCGACAGATTGGATAAAGAAGAAATTATGGAAGTCCTTAAGATTGTTAGAAATACAGGGAATTTCCCTAACACATATTTTCTTTTAGCCTATCAAAGAGATTATATTGATTTTGCAATAAGCCAGATTAATGAAAAGAATTCTAGGAATTTTTTAGATAAAATAGTTCAATTAGAAGTAACACTGCCTTCAATCAGAAAAGATGACATCTTTGATAAAACGGTTGATTTTTTCAATAAGTACCTTAGAGACGATTTGAAGAAAGAGGCTGTAGATGCCATCACAAGTATTTATCATATCCAAGATTCTAACCAGTCTCAAATACCTCATACAGATGATTATAAAGATAATAATTTATTTTGTCATTTGATCAGTAACTTACGTGATGTTGTTAGATTAATCAATTATTTGAATGCTAATTATCATAGCAGATTTGAAAATCTACTACTTTTAGACGAAATCATTTTACTTGAGCTTTTAAAAATGAAGTTTATTGATTTATTCTATTCAATAAAGGAAAAGAAGATTGTTCATTATGGTATAAATACAGACACACCAGTTTTAGTAATAGAAGATAATGAAAGAGATTTATTTAAAAAACATTACTACGAGTACAATAGTTTCGCTTGTAATGCGATTGATATTTCTTTAAATTTTTTATTCAACAACGACACAGATAACCCAGAAAGAAACGAATACAAAAAAATTAAAAATTTAAACAATTTTAATTTATATTTTTATCCAGAATCATATAAAGAACTTAAAAATACTGAATTTAACACTTTATTAAAAACATTTGAACCAGTAGGAACATCTGCATTTCTTAATAGGAATGGAATGATGAATCAGTTTATTAAAAAACTTATTAAAGTAGAAAAATTTAGTGATTGCAATGAATTTGAAAATTGCATTTTATATTGTAGGTACTTTTATTCAGAAAATGATGCGGCGTTGATCATAAAAATTATTGAATCTCTTAAAAATGATGTACAAAATTTTAAAAATTATTATAATGATAATAATGAGAGGTACTTTAGTTTTATTGAAAATTTCTTTTTAAATGCTAATTCTCCATATACTATTGAATCAAGTATTGCAACTGAAATTCTTCAATATAAGCTACAAGAAGAATACCCGTCATATGTTGCATTAAATGTAGAAAAACTTCAAGGATTTTTAATGACATATTTGTCAAAGTATATTGTAGAAGATCATGAATTAAACAAAATTTATTTTGCATTGTTTAAAAATTGTATTGATAGAATTGATAAAGTCAATACCAAGTTCATTCATATAGATGAAGCCAAAGAAAAGATAAAAAACTTACTTAAAAAACATGAACGTAGTTTTATCGATGTCTTATTAATTGAACCTATAAAAGTTTCAAATGGACATATTTACGCAATTAGACCTGAAATTGAAGACATCTTTAATAATTGGGATGATTTTGAAAACTTTATTAATGGATTTAGTGAATCAAGAGAAATTCTTCTTTTGAAAACATTTTATAGACGATTTAAGATAGTATCATATAAACCCATTCATTTTCAAAAAGGCACTTTAGAAATAATAAGTGATCAAAATACACTATCGTGTCTAAATACAAAATCAAATGAGTTAAGCAATGATACAATTGAAAATCATCCTTACCTAGAAAAAATCAGGATGCAAGACCCATTATTAAAATATTGCAAATGGATAAACTATCCAATTGAATTATCAGATACTGAAGCGAAAAGTGGTAGCAAGTATCATTTTAAAAGAGAAATGAATCTTGACCTGTCTAAGTTCAACTTAACATATGCAAAAATTGTTTTTGCAGTTGACGATTGGTTGACTTTGAATATTAATAACAAAATAGCTGTTACTAAGACTAACACTGGTTCAACTATAGCTATTATGGATATAGATACCACGTTCTTTGAGCAAAATTATAATATTTTTGAGTTTGAAGTTGAAAACACAGCTGGTGGACCCAAGAGTACAAAAGACATGAATCCATACGGTTTAATTTATAGAATAGAATTACATCTAGAAGAAAAACAATAAATGCTCAAAACATTCACACACTGCCTAGTGAAGTCGAAGTATACAACGCGTGCCTCTAATCCCAAAAATTCCTTAAATTTGAAGCAGACAATTAGAAAATGAAAAAACACAGAGGTCAAAAACGTTATTTTTAAAATCTTCAGACAAAAAATGACAATTGGTCTGGGCTAAACTTCATAGATCCTGAAAAAGCTTGGTTTGACTTATGGCACACTCATTTTGACTGGAACGGTTATGGAAACAACAGTTTCAAAAGACGTAAACCTCACCTTGACAAATTATTTAGACATTTCGAATTACTTGCAGAAAGAGCAATGTCTTTAAAGACGGACTATCAAATTTGTGCGACCCTATTTAACTTTGATAGTTATAGTGACGCATTATAGTCTGAATTGGCATTGACAATTTGAAATTAAGATCATCTTTAGATTATTAAATCAAAATAGCACTAATGCTTGTGAAAAACATAATGTGAATGATAATGTTTATGGGCTTCTTCGCCATGCTTATGAATATGTTCGTGAATAAGGTTTACGCTGATTAAAAACTTTTCATCATTTAAAATATCTTCTGCAGTCCCTATCTTTTCAATGGAATGATCCTCAGAAAGCACTGCTACCCTTGGTTGTAAATGATCAATTAAATCCAGCTGATGGGTTGTGAATATAATTGTTTTACCTGCTCTGTGAAGTTCCGTCAGCAATTCAAGAAAGAATGATTGAGTTTTGGGATCAAGACCGGAAAGAGGCTCGTCAACTAGCAATATTTCCGGGTTCATAGTGAGAACAGAAGCTATTGCCACTTTTTTCTTTTCCCCTCCCGAAAGCATATGAACCGCCCGATCTTTCAAATAATCAATATTGAGATATGATAAAGTTTCATCTGCTCTTTGGCGTGCTTCCTCAACAGACATATTCAACTGCAAAGGAGCAAAT
Organism: Bacteroidota bacterium; assembly: GCA_043800975.1. Lineage (GTDB taxonomy): Bacteria > Bacteroidota > Bacteroidia > Bacteroidales > JAHJDW01 > JAZDMK01. The sequence continues at coordinate 19,698 of JAZDMK010000250.1, forward strand.
AACAGTTCATCCAACACCGTTGGACAGAATAACTGAACATCTGAATTTTGGAAAACAAAAGCCATGCTTTTTCTCAATTTCAGATTAAGATCCTTATTATGGATTGTTTTTTCAGTGATCTGATCACCTTTCAAAAAGACTTCGCCTGAATCTGGATAAACCAGCGCATTCATAATGTTCAACAGTGTTGATTTACCGCTTCCATTCTGACCAATAATGCAGAACATCTCACCACTTTTTATTTCAAGCGAAATGTTTTTTAATGCAGGAATTTTTCCGAAATAGGAATAGGTTATGTTTTTTAATTCTATGACTTTATCCATGTGTGTTCAGATAAGAATGATTGTGATGCCGGCTGAAAGCATTATCAGTAGAAAATAAATGTCAGCAGGATTTAATTTTGATTCTTTATTAAAATTTACTTTGCCACGATAGCCTTTTGAAATCATAGCAGAATATGTATTTTCGTAATTACTTCTTGCTTTTTTAAAAGCATC
>JAZDMK010000180.1:0-2183 GCA_043800975.1 Bacteroidota bacterium
GCACTGTCTTTCTACGCTTGTGCACAACGTTTCGCGTGTATGCGCCGTGTCCCGGAGGGCATGGCGTATGACACGCTGTTAGCATTTGTTTTTTAATTGAAAATCGTAACTTCAAACTGATTTCAGTAAACTAACCAGTAAAGATCACTAAACGCTGAGTAAATTCAAAAGAAAAATCAAAAAAATTATTCACATGCGTTTATTGATAGAATCATGAATATTTACATCGGCGGGAATATTAATGTGCATAATATTGCAAGATGAGTTTAAAATCTGCCCTTACATATACGATTCAATTTCTGTTGGGTTTTTCAAAGCAGAAACTCATTCATATAATAGAGGTTTTAAGGGAACAGTATTTCGAGCTTGAATCAGAAAACAAACGCCTAAAACAGGAAAACGAGCAATATAAAGCTGAAGAAGAAAAACGCAAGATTAAATTAGTCAATCAGAAAGCAAACCAACCCACATCCAAGCAACCTGAATGGGAACTAAAAGGAGTTGGTAATGATGGTCAGGGGAAAAAGAAGGGTCGTGGGAAAAAGGGTCGGCCAGGTGCTGGGAATAAAAAAAAAAGTAGTTCAATCACGCACCATGAAACAGCGAGTGTAGAAAGGTGTGATAACTGTGGTGCAGATTTATCAGGAGAATGCGTTCTCGAGAGCAAAAATATTCGCGTGATTGAGGATATACCACCCGTGCAAATTCAACCCCTGGTTATAGAAGTTGTTCAAGAGAAGAAGTATTGTCAAAACTGTAAAAGAGTTGTTACTGCCCAGTCAGAACTTGCCCTTCCAAAATCTGACATCGGGCTAAACACCACGGTAAGGATAATTTACATGTGGATTAGCTCATGCCTTCCATTCACCAGGTTATCCTCTTACTTAACAACTTTTTTCGGGCAAACGATCAGCACATCCGGACTTTCTGCCCACGTGATAAGGGTCGCCAAAATCATGAACCCTGTTTATGAAGAAATATTGGATATGATAAAATCATCAGGTGTCCTTCACGCGGATGAAACAGGTTGGCGGGTAAATGGAAAAAATTGGTGGTTGTGGGTATTCGGGACTGTAGATGCTGCCTATTATACCATAGATAGTTCAAGGGGGAAAGACGTGGTAAGAAGAGTTCTGGGAGAAATTTTTACCGGGGTTTTAGTGGTTGATGGATGGAGGGCATACATGTCACTATTTTGTGAACAGCAAAGTTGTATGGCCCATGTTTTAAGAAAGATACGGAAATTGCACGAGGCTTTTCCCGATTTAGTTTGTGTTTACCAGTATTACGTGAAATTGCGAAAGATATTGAGGGATGGAGAGAGACTTCAAGCGCGACGGCTGGAGCTTGGAGAGGAGGTTTTCAAAAGACGCAGGAACAAATTACACCAAAGGCTTGACACGTTACAATGCTGGGAAAACCCGAACAATACTTTACAAAATATTATTGGGATAGTTAACCGACAGCGGCCACGAATATTGACATTCGTGGACAATGAAGGGGTTCCATGCCATAACAATTATGCAGAATATTTAATCAGGATTGGCGTGTTGAAAAGAAAGGTTTCCTTTGGAAGCAAATCAGCCGGGGGAGCGAGTGCTTACGCTGTTTTATTGTCAATCTACACTACTTGTAAGCTAAACGATATTCCTTTCGCGGACTATATGCTCCAAAGCCTGAAACACTATATTCGATTTGGGAAACCAATGCTGATTAAAAAATACGTGGAGCAAAGAGAAATGTTAGCTAAGGCAGCTTAAACAATTACTGAAGTCAATTAGAACTTACACAAATTTAATCAAAATTATCGAACATTTAAAGCGTTCTTTTTCAATCAATCGAATAATCAGTTTTGTGTCTGTTCATTGTCAAGTTATCTGTCAATTACATTTTCCCTTTTTAAGTAAACAATGTAATCCTACTATCAGTTGCCATTAACTTTTTTTGTCAGGCTGGCCGTCAGGTTTTGGCCTTGTGTGCCTGCCGTCGGGATGGCATTTTTCCGGTTAATAAACTGAAATTAAACCTGTTTCAATAATACGCGAATGCGTTAACGTATTTTGTCAGTCACCTGATTAATCAGATTTTGTCAATTGTCAGATTATCTGTCCATTACATTTTTTATTTTTTGAGAAATAGATGTAATCCTATTATCAGTTGCCATTAACTTTTTTTGTCAGGCT
>JAZDMK010000261.1:0-5043 GCA_043800975.1 Bacteroidota bacterium
GGATGGAGAAATGAAAGGTTTAAAGCGACTGAATGCAGTAGAAAAGAAAAAGAAACAGGAAGAAATATTTAAACTTCTGCTTGAAGCCAACGATAGCCGGAAAAAGAAATACGGCAGTGTTCTTTATGAACTTGAAAACAAATACACAAAACTGAAACCGCTTTCTATTGCTTATGATTACTTTGCTGAAGCAGGCATGGCGATTGAACTGGTAAAATTCACAAATAGTTTTACCGGGCTGGTTAAAGCAGCCGGTGATCCAGCCAATACACCGGGCAAACTCAGCGAAATGGCAAAAAAACAAAAAGGAAATGTGACTGCTTTCTTTAAAAATTATTACGCACCGATTGATCAGGAAATGATGGAATGTCTGCTTCAGATGTATGCGGCAGGCTCTGATAAAGCTAACAGGCCGGATGTTTTTGAAATGATTGAAAAGAAATATAAAAATGATTTCAATAAATACGCAGCTGAAATTTTTAAGAAATCAATGTTTGCTTCCGAAGAGAAACTGAATTCAATGCTTGACAAATTTTCCTCAAAAAGTGTTAAGACAGTTGAATTGGATCCAGCATGGATACTGATGAGCAGCATGTATGGATTTTTCTATCAAAAAGTACAACCCGAATACGGAAAAATATTAAAAGAAATCGAATTGCTGATGCGCACCTATGTTGCGGGCACCCGTGAGATGGAAACCAAGCATAAATTTTATCCCGATGCGAATTCAACGTTAAGAATCAGCTTTGGGAATATTGCTGATTACCGTCCGCGCGATGCTGTTGTTTATGATTATTACACAACACTGGACGGCGTGATGGCAAAGGAAGACACAAATGTATTCGACTATAAAGTGCCTGTAAAACTAAAAGAGCTTTACAACAAAAAAGATTATGGCCGCTATGCAGAAAACGGAGTAATCAATGTTTGTTTTACAGGAACCAATCACACTACAGGCGGTAATTCGGGAAGCCCCGTGCTGGATGCAAACGGATATCTTATTGGTCTTAATTTCGACCGCTGCTTTGAAGGAACGATGAGTGATATTATGTATGATCCCAATTACTGCAGGAATATCACGCTTGATATCCGATATGCATTATTTATCATTGACAAGTTTGCGGGCGCTTCAAATCTTATTAAAGAAATGAAAATAATTGATTGATGGCAACAATCCCTGACATCTTTTTAACTTTTATTGATAAACTAGTAGGCAAAGGTGGACCGGAAAAAGCAGAGTATACTATTTTCAATCAACTGTTGGCTTCTGCAACACCTGATCAGTATGAAGCTATAAGATTAAGGATGAAATCCGTTTCAGGCATTGAAACATTACAAGGATTGGCTTTTACAAAACCATATGGGTATCCCGGTGATTTCGAAATGCTAGAAAAAATTTATTCAAGTCATATTAATCCCGATCCGCATTATTCCAACTGGGATCGATTCTTTCAGGCACAGTTGGCTCCCGAAGCAGTGCGCAACCGCAAAACCTATATTAAACAACAGCTTTCATTACTTCAACCTGCAAGAGTATTGGTCCTGATGCATGGACCTGCAAATGAAGTACACGAATTTCTTTCTGAAAATACAAATTCTGAAATTAAGTTTGATCTTCTCGATTCCGATCCCACAACATCGCAATATGCCAGAAAAAAACTGAAATCTTTTAAAGAACAAATTACTTTCATTGAATCTTCTGTATTCCGGGCGCGGTTAAATGAATGTTATGATTTGATTTGGTGTGCCGGCATGTTCGATTACCTTCCGGAAAAACAATTTATTTTCCTTATTAATAAATATTTCCAAATTCTCAATTCTGGCGGCAATCTAATTATCGGGAATTTCTCCCCTGCCAACTCTACACGTCAGTACATGGAAATTATCGGCAACTGGTATCTTATTCACCGCACAGAATCAGAACTTATTTCCCTTGCCAGAGGAGCAATTTCCGCGAAAGCATCATTCCATGTTGAAAAAGAACCACTTGGGGTAAACAACTTCCTCTTTTTAAAAAAAGATTAAAAAATTTCAACCCCCTGATACTATTTCTGATTTTTTATACGTTAATAGTTCGCAGGCGCAAGCCTGTCTCCTGGTAAGAGAACGAACTATGCTTACGATTTAATGTAAACTCTTTGCGTACACCGCATGATCACTTCAAAAAAGTGTCTGAATGGTACGGGGTCATACCTGATGACATCATAAGTGGTATAGCCTGCTGAAACTATCCGAACCTCAATGTTCACCCTCGTGATTTTTTGGGTTACGATTATACCACCCTTCGGGGTGGTTTTTTATTTTTTTTCGAGACGGAGATTAAAAATCCAGATACTGCTGATATACTGCCTGTAAATAGGATCTTCCTGTTTTAATAATCGAATCTTTCACGGCTTTGGGTTCGAGATTTGACCCGCGTTCCTTTTCAATTTTATCATCGTACACAAAAAATCCTTCAGGGCAGGTCCAGCCGACGCCTTCTTCGAAAGAATAATATCCGAATTGTCTTGTGTAGGGATTCATCAGATTTTTGCTCCATATAAAATCTTTGGAAGGAAGTTGAAGCTGATGTAATAATGTAGCCGGAAGATCCGATTGTTGTCCTATTGTTTTAACAGTAGTACCCCGGTATTCATCTTTAATTACATTTCCGGCAAACAACATAAATATTTTATGATATTCGGGTGATGCCCAGTCCCAGTTTTTATAGGAATCGTGGCTGTGATCTGGCAGAAGTATGAATAATGTATTGTTATACCACGGTTCTTTTTTAACACGTGCAAAATAATCACCCAGACATTTATCGGTGTAATAGGCTGAATTGATATAATTGTTTTTATGTTCATTCTCTGCCCAGTTAAAAACATGCGTATAGGGATAATCCCAGGGAGAATGTGTGCTTACTGTGAACAATGCAGATAAAAATGGTTGTTTTTCTTTTCCCAAATCATCTTGCTGGCGCGCTAATACAAATTCATCATGTACACCCAGTTTACCATGTATAACGCGATCATCGAAATCAGCTTCTTCGATAATTTTCTGAAATCCCATCGACATGATATAGCCTTTGATGTTGCCATAAATAAGTTGTCCGCCAAAATAATAAGAAGTGTTATAGCCAACATTCTTCAATGACCGGCAAAGGCTGGGCAGTTTGTTGTATTTAGAAGGCTGCGCTGTGATGGATGAAACGGGATGCGCAGGAAATCCACTGAAGATACAGGCCATGCCCTGTTCAGATCGTGCACCGCAGGCATAAATATTATTAAAGAAAACGCCCTCGCGCTGCAGTTCACCAAAACGAGGCGTAATACCTGCAGCACCGCCCTGCGAAAGAATAAGATCGGCTGACCAGCTCTCAAGAATGATTATAACAATGTTAGGACGATTGGTTTTTAAAAACGAAATGGTTGTATCTTTTTCAACCTTGTGAATGTCTTTCATCAACTGGTTTACCTCTGCAGGAGGATATTGTGCAAAGGGATTGCGGTCGCCATAGACCATGTTTTCAGTAAGACTTTGTCCGAGATTCCATGCTGAATTAACGGAAACCAGGTTGATTACATTGAATTCTGAAAAGTAACTCTGGCTTTGTGTAATTGGTATCTGGCGTATTCCTCCGCGCAATCCTACGCCGATAAGTACAGGTGTAATAATCAGAAATGCTGCAGAAAAAAAGTAATTGCGTTTAACTTTTACAATGTTTTTGTAAACATATTTGTTGTAAACAAAAATCGCAAGCCCGGTCTGAACAATAAAAAGCAGAAGAAGGACAATAAAAGTTTTTGTTTCTGCTGAATTGTATACTTCATCCGGATTCTGCATATAAAGCATTCCTTTGTAATGCATCTTGGTTTGCCATTCCTGATAAATACCCAGCTCGCCGGTAGTGATCAGCGTATATGCAAAAATTAAAATGCCTGTGTAAATTCTGTTTATCCAGTTAAACCATTTGGGGCTGTAGAAAGATTGAAAAAGCAGAAGTAAAAAAGGAAATCCAAGAAAATAGCAGCAGGTGGAAACGTCCAGTGGCAGCGAATACCAGAAAATGCCTGCTATCGAAGAAAAGCCTGCTCCTTCAAGGCTTCCTGAATAATACAGTAAAAATATAATCCGGCTGAAATCGAACAATACGATCCAGAAAATGAATTGTAAAATAAGAGAACGCAGGATAAGCTTCACTGTCAGACTTTGTAGTTGTATTTAATTTCAGCCAAATCTTCATTGGCTTTGATCACTTTTTGTTTCAATTTCTCCTTATATTCAACTATGGAGGTTATGAGTTCTGCATCACCGGCAGCAAGAATCTGTGCTGCCAGTATTCCTGCATTGGCTGCGCCGTCCAGTGCGACTGTTGCTACGGGAACACCGGTAGGCATTTGCAGAATAGAGAGAATAGAATCCCAGCCGTCAATAGAGTTGGATGATTTGATAGGAACGCCAATCACCGGAATGGGAGTATATGCAGCGATAACGCCCGGCAGATGGGCTGCCCCGCCTGCACCTGCAATGATAACGCGCACACCGCGCTGGTAGGCGTTCTTTGCAAATTCCATTACTTTCTCCGGAACACGATGGGCCGAGAGTGCATTGATTTCAAAAGGTATTTTAAAATCATTCAGTATCTTTGCGGCTTCTTCCATGATGGGAAGATCAGAAGTGCTTCCCATGATAATGCTGACTTTTGGGTCCATGTTCATTGTTTTTCAGTTTACGGCAAAGATATTAACAAAAATGAAATGCAACACTGCAGTTAATTTTAATAATTTAGCCACTTAAAATTTTTGATTGATTTTTAAATTTCAATTAAACTTTTAAAATATTTCATAACGAATAAGATGTAACCTATAACGAATAACGAAATGAAAACAGTACAGGTGAGGGATAAGCGATTTAAGATGTCGATTGAATACAGCGAGATTCATGCGCAGTCGCTGCGTATGGCGAAAGAAATTAAAAAGGAATATGCGAAGAAGAATCCGCTTTTTGTGTCAGTACTGAACGGAGCATTTTTATTTGCGGCTGAACTTTTTAAGGAAATTG
>JAZDMK010000279.1:0-11646 GCA_043800975.1 Bacteroidota bacterium
AAGTATTGAAGTGAAAGGAATGCATGACTTTGTCACGTACGTGGACAAAGCCTCTGAAGCTTTAATTGTAGGTGAGTTAAGAAAAATACTTCCGGATAGTGATTTTATTGCTGAAGAAAATACAGCAGGAAAAACTTCGTCAGAGTACACATGGATTATTGATCCGCTAGATGGAACTACCAATTTTATTCACGGGATTCCCTGTTTTTCTGTAAGTATTGCGCTTCGGCACAAAGAAGAAACAACATTGGGTGTTGTTTATGAAGTGAACCGAAGTGAATGTTTTTATTCATCCGGAAAAGGAACGTTTCTTAATGGAGATCCTGTAAAAGTATCATCGATGAATAAACTTGAATCCTCATTTCTGGCAACCGGTTTTCCCTACAGTAATTTTAGCAGAATGGATTCCTTTATTCCTCATTTCAAAGAAATACTTTCGAAAACAACAGGTGTCAGGCGTTTGGGTTCGGCAGCGGCTGATCTGGCTTACGTGGCTTGTGGCCGCTTTGATGCATTTTGGGAATATGATTTAAAACCCTGGGATGTTGCTGCAGGTGCGTTTTTAGTGAAACAGGCCGGTGGTGAAGTTACTGATTTTAAAGGTGAAGATAATTATGTGTTCGGTGGTGAAATGGTTGCCGGAAATCCTGCGATTCATAAAGAATTACTGGATTCAATAAAAATGCATTTTTAAAACCGAAATTGGCAGCTTTGCCATAAATTTGCACAATAAATTTTCGTAGATATGAATGCAATGCCGCTTGTGCTGGGTGCTCTGGCGTTTTTCGCACTGGCCTATCGCTTTTATTATAGCTTTATTGCAGCCAAGGTATTAACGCTGAATGATTCGCGTATTATGCCTTCCAGTGAAAATTATGACGGACAGAATTATGTTCCGATGAGTAAATGGGTTTTGTTCGGTCATCATTTTGCAGCGATTGCCGGAGCAGGACCTCTTGTAGGACCTGTGTTGGCTGCACAATTTGGATACTTTCCTGGATTTTTATGGATGTTGATCGGTGCTGTTTTTGCTGGTGCCGTTCATGATATTGTAATATTAACGGCTTCGGTACGCCGCGATGGAAAGTCACTTGCTGAAATTGCAAAAGCAGAAATCAATAAAGTGAGCGGAGGAATAGCATCGATAGCAATACTGATTATAATTGTAATAGCCATGGCAGGACTGGGTTTGGTTGTTGTTAATGCATTGGCAGAAAGTGCGTGGGGTACATTTACAATTGCTTCAACTATTCCAATTGCAATATTAATGGGTTTATGGATGTTTCGTTTTCGTAAAGGGAAAACCGTGGAAGCAACAATCATTGGGGTAATACTATTAACGCTGGCTGTTATTTTTGGTCGTGATGTAGCGCAGTCATCTATCGCTTCCTGGTTTCTGATTGAACCAAAAACACTGACGATCTTAATAGCTATTTATGGTTTTCTTGCATCTGTATTACCTGTATGGATTTTACTTTCACCACGCGACTACTTAAGTTCAATCATGAAAATTGCAGTAATCGGAATGCTGGCTATTGGTGTTATTTATGTTGCTCCCGATATGCAGATGCCAGCTTTCACACCTTTTGTATCAGGCGGTGGGCCAATTATTCCCGGAACCTTGTTTCCTTATTTGTTTATTACTATTGCATGCGGTGCCATTTCAGGATTTCATTCATTAGTCAGTTCTGGTACGACACCCAAAATGATTATGAAAGAATCGCACATTAAACCGATTGCTTCAGGAGCTATGCTGGTTGAGGGAATGGTCAGTATTCTTGCTTTGATCGCAGCATGCAGTCTTTTTCCATTGGATTATTTTCAAATAAATGTATCTGCCGATAAATTTCAGCAGATTGCTCCTATGCTGAAAAATATGGGATTCACGCAAACCAATCTGGCTGAACTTTCTTCCGAAGTAGGAGAGAAGGTAGCCGGAAGACCGGGCGGGGCGATATCTTTAGCAGTTGGTATGGCACAAATATTTTCATCCATTCCTGGCTTGAAGCATCTTTTATCTTACTGGTATCATTTTGCCATCATGTTTGAAGCGCTGTTTATTTTAACAACTATCGATGCCGGAACACGCATCGGACGGTTTGTTTTACAAGAAGCGCTGGGCAAAGTTTATAAACCTTTTGCAAGAACCAACTGGCTTCCCGGTAATCTTATTGCAAGCGGAATTATTGTTTTTTGCTGGGCGTATTTTATTTATACAGGAACCGTTTCAACGATCTGGCCCATGTTTGGAAGTGCAAATCAGTTGCTAGCTACCATTGCACTTGCTGTAGGAACATCATGGCTCATCAATAACGGAAAAGCGCGCTACGCATGGATTACTATTATTCCGATGACCTTTGTTGGTATTACTACTTTAACTGCCTGCTGGCTGAATATTCAGAATTTATATTGGCCGCAACTTTTTGTTGATGCTACCGTGTTTCAGGGTGTGATTAATTTACTGTTGACCATTCTGATTATTCTGAGTGCTGTTTTTATTATTGTCAATGCGGTCCCCAAATGGATCCGTTCGAGAAAAAATAATTTTGATTGTAAGTAAAAAAATCATAATTTGCTTCAAAATTAATCACTAAAAATTTAATAAATCATGAGCGATTTTCAACTTGAACCCGGAGAAACCCAGTTGGGTAAATGGACACTGAATTACAAAGGTCCCGATGGACAAGCGTTTTTAGGCCCGTTGATTGTTACAAATACACGTTTGTTATTCAATGCCAAATACGATCAGTTTGAAAGTGCGGGCATGGCGCATGGTCTGAAATACACACACGGACATATTATCATTCCTAAAGAGCTGATTTCAAATGTAGGTGTTGAAAAAAGTTTTCTGAAGAAAAAAGTAATTGTAAGTCTTGACAATGGTCAGCAGCATATTTTCGATTATGGTATGCTGGGAATTGATAAAATTGTTGAAGCGATTAACGCAAAATAATTTTAAATGACACGCATTGGCGTCATCTCTGACACGCATGGATGGCTGCATCCGGATATAAAAAAATATTTTAAAGATTGCGATCAGATATGGCATGCTGGTGATATTGGCTCCATTGATCTTATCAATGAGTTGGTGGAAATTGCACCTGTACATGCTGTTTTTGGTAATATTGACGATCTCCATACACGAAAAATGTACAAGGAATTCCGCTTGTTTTTAGTGGAGGATCTGAAAATATGGATGACACACATTGGAGGATATCCCGGACGCTATGCGCCGGGAATTCCTGCTTTGCTCAATCAGCATAAACCCAATATTTTTGTGTGCGGGCATTCACACATTTTAAAAATCATGCCTGACAAGAAAAGAAATATGCTGCACATTAATCCCGGAGCGGCTGGTCAGTTTGGTTTTCATCTCGTAAAAACTCTTGTGCGTTTTACGATTGACGGTTCAAAGATGGATAATATGGAAGTTATTGAACTTCCTGAAATGCAAAAGAAACTATAGCTTTACAGAAACACCAATCTTTCCGCCCGCAAAAGCATTTCCACCACCAAATTCAAGATTGATAGCAAATTTATCATTAAAATAATAACGTCCGCCGATTTGCGCACCAATACCAAGACCTGAAGCACCGTCGCCATCATAAGAGTTTGGTGAATTCCAATAATAGAATCCAAGATTCAGCCCCGCATATAAGTTCCATGGATCTTTCAACTGTAAAACCTCGTCGAAATGATAATTTACATTTCCTGAAACGCCCATAATTGTGTGGTTGTAGTAGTAGTTATGCCAGTTCTGATGATAAGAACGGTAGGAGAGTTCTAACCCAGCAGTAACAGCAGAGCTAACTCCGAAGTCAAGGCCTACATAAACAGGAACGCCCCAGCCAGATAAGCCCAGACCAGCATTCAGTTGAACACTTCCTTTGTCAATAGGGCTTTGTGCAGCTACTGAAAAAACAATAAAGGAAAATAAACTGATGAGAATAGTTTTTTTCATGGCTAAATTTTTTGCAAAGTTATTTAATTAATTCCAGAATGCCATTAATAAAAGTCAACGGATGAACAGGGCAGCCCGGAATGTATAGGTCAGGTTTGTATTTGTCCAAAAAGCTTCTGTTTAATGCTGAACTATCTGCGAAAATTCCTCCGCTGATGGCGCAGGCTCCAACCAGAATAATAATTCGTGGTTGCGGAATTGCCTTATAGGTAAGTTCCAACGCTTGTTCTGAATTTTTAACCAAAGGTCCGGTAATAACCACACCATCGCAATGGCGGGGTGATGCCAGAAATTCAATGCCGTATCTTCCCATATCAAAATTCACATTGCCGGCTGCATTCAATTCAAGTTCGCAGCCATTACAACTGCCATTTGATACAAGACGAAGTTTTAAAGATCTTCCAAAACAGCGTTTGATTTCTTTTCGGATTATATCCGGATTAAAAAATGTAGAATTAATGATTCCTTCAGTAACAACAAGATTTTCTAAAGTGTTTGACGCAATTTTAAAATCGGGTGTGAATTGAATTTTCTTTTCAGGACATATGTTTTCACAATCGCTGCAAAAAACGCATTTGCTAAGATCGATGCGCAAAGGGCTGTTGTCAATGGCTTTCACAGGACAGTGCTGCACACAATCATTGCAATTTTGTGAGCAGAGTTTGTTTTCAATGTGCGGCTTGCCGGGATGATATGCCGGAAGTGTAACTTTGGTTACATCCGGAATATACTGTTTCCCCTGGTGTTTTATTATGTTGAATATGGTAAACATGTCAGTTTATTTTATAAATCATAACCGCAGTATGATAAATCAAAACTTTTGTTGCAAATCGGAAAATCAGAAATATCATTGTTTCGCACAGCAAGCGCCAGGGCAAACCAATTGTGCAAAGACGGATCTTTAATTTTATAATGCTTTAGTTTTCCTGAACTATCAGTAATTGCACAATGACATATTTCTCCGCGCCAGCCTTCGGTCATCGAAATTGTAAAAGAATCAGGAGTGAACGCTAGTTCTGCTTTATTAGGAATAGCATCCTCTTCAGGAAGGTCTTCCAGCATTTTGCGAATATAACTTAGCGATTGTTTTACTTCGTTGTGGCGCAAAATGGCTCGTGCATATACATCACCGGAATGATGACAAACGGGGTGATGCGCTTTTTTAAGAAACCAACCATAAGGATGCGAACTTCGTATATCACGGCGGATATCGCAGGTGCGTGCAGCCATACCCACTGCACCAATTAAACGGGCTTGCTCTTCGGTAACAATTCCAGTATCTTCAAAACGTGCAAGAACGCCAGGTGCGTCAAACATATATTCCGCCATCTCAATGTAGCGTGATTCAAAGGCAAGGAGATTTTTTAAAATGATTTCTTTAATCTCAATATTCAAAGGAAATGGATTGGCACCTGCACGAATTAATCTTCGCGCAAAGCGATTCCCACACCATGTTAAAAATGTATTGATCAATGTAGTTCGCAAACCCTGAAAAACGGCTGCACCCGGCTGGTAAGCAATGTCTGTACATAACGCACTCAGATCTCCTGTATGAATGGCAACGCGCTCCAGCTCGATAGCGAGTGTGCGTGAATGAATCGTGTTTTGTGAAACTTCCGTTCCTGCTAAAGATTCCAAAGCATGAGCAAATGCCGTTGTATGCGCAGCAACCGTATCGCCGGCTATACTTTCTGCTAAAATAGTTTGTTGTGCAAGTGTTTCCTTTTGCAGAAAAAGTTGTTCAACACCGCGATGCTGATAGCCGAGATGAATTTCAAGATGCAGAACTTTTTCTCCGTTGCAGATAAATCTGAAGTGACCTGGTTCAATAATCCCAGCGTGGATAGGGCCTACGCCAACCTGATGCAATTCCTCGCTTTCGATTCTGTAAAAAGGATAATTATCTGAAACTTTAGTTGCATCCTGTCTGTCGAAAGACCAGCGGACGGGCTTGTTCCATGGATGATTTTCAAAAATAAGTCCGGTATTTTCTGAAATCTCGCGTTCAAATATATGCAGCGCAGGGCAGGCAGGAGTAATGGAATAAACTTTCGGTGTTTCTTTCAACAAGCATTCCCAACCATAAACATAAATTTCTGCCTTGCTGTCATTGGCAATGCAGCAAATAAAACGATGCGCATTTTCATTAACAGGATAAGAGTAATAGTTGACGCAATGACATTGTGGATTTGTCATCAGCTCAAGCGTATGTGTTGTAAACTGGTTGTAGGTCAGCAAAGGAATTTCGTTCACTTTACAACAAGATCCGTTTTGTAGGATGATATGTTTCTGCTGACTCATTTCGGAAGATTTTGTATTACTTCATGAATAGTATTTGTCAGTATTTCCGGAGGATAGATGCTGATGTACAATGCCAGTAAAAGAAGAAAAAGCTGTGGCATACTTTCCCAGAAACTTACTTTTGCTGTTATTGGTGCTTCATTAACTTTACGGTCTGCAAATAAAATGTGAAAAATATTATTTCCAAATGTCCACAAAACAAAAGCAAGCAGTAGGAGAATAAAAATTGCAATCTCAAGGTGGTTGGTGCTTATAAGAGCTTGCAACATCATCAGTTTGGTAAAGAAAAGGCCTGAGGGAGGAATTCCCATGATCACAATAAAAAGTAAAATGACTATGATTCCGCCCAAAGGAGTAATGCGGAAATAGCCGCCCGTATGTTCGGTGCGCTTGCTGTTAAAAATTCTGACAAATTGCTGTGCCTGATAAAATAATCCGGCTTTTGTAAATGAATGAATGACCAAATGCAACACAATCGCATAATAGGCAATGCCTCCGATTGCAATACCAATCGTAATTAGGCCCATGTGTTCAATGCTGGAATAGGCAATCAGACGTTTGTAATTTTTTACCTTCAGCATATAAACAGTAGCAACAAGTATGGACAACAATCCGATAATGAGCATCACATGACTGATCCAGTTTAACAAATAAGTGTGAGCAAACAGTTGATAGAACCGAAATACAGCAACAAAGCCGACATTCATCAGCGATGTGGAAATAATTGCACTGACGGGTCCCGGAGCAACACTGTGCGCATCAATACAAACTGTATGCAGCGGGAATATCCCCATTTTCACACTGAATCCGATTAAAATTAATAGAAAAGAAACCTGAAACAGCATAGGATTTGTGATGGCAAGTTTCTCCGACATAAGGGAAGAAAAAGTAAGATTGTCAAAACCCGACGAGCTGGTTGCTGCATTCAGCAATAGAATTCCAATGAAAGACAAGGAAAGACCAATTGTAGAAACAAAGAAATATTTCCATGTAGCTTCCAGCGATTCTTGTGTGCGCTCATGATAGATGAGCATGGAAATACAGAGTGTTGTTGCTTCAGCGAGAATCCACAGTATATTAATGTTGTCAGAAAGGAAGGCGCCGGTCATGCATCCGAAAAGCAAAATCATGGATGCCAGATAAACGGATCGCGTCAACTTGTGTTCGTTTCGGTGTTTGAAATAAATAAAACTATTGATGAAAGTAGTGATACCCGTAATACTCAGAACGCTGATGAAAAGAACGGCTAAAGCATCCGGGCGAAAAAAAGAATTCGTAAATTCATCGCGGTAGTTGAAAATAAAATAATTCAGAGTAAACTGTACGACAACAAAAATAAAGGATACAAACAAATGAACCGTTTTGTTTCTGATGAAGAAAACCACCAGAGCCAGTGCCAGAACAGATAGGAAGTATATCAGCAGGTTCATTTAGTCGGCCAGTTTTTTCAGGTTATCGATTTCAAGATCTTTATAGGTGCGTGTGATCTTATTCATAAACAAGCCGAACAAAAGCACACTGATCAGAATGTCAAGTAAAATTCCTGCGTTCACAGCCATAGGCATATCTTTTCCGATGGAAAAGGAAAGCAGTACAATTCCGTTTTCAAGAACAATGAATCCAATAATATGATGAATGATTTCATGTCTTGTTACGATAAGGAATAGCCCCGTAAGAATTCCCGAGAATGCAGCTGTTACAAACAGAATTTTTAATTGTTCATTTTGTAAAAAATATCCAAGAATAAAACTCAAAACGATCAGAACCGAAACAGCCAGCGTAGATGAAAAACCACTGATGAAAGGCGATACCTTTCTTTTAATTTTATTCTTTGTTACCATTTTTTTAATGTAGTATGGAAGAACGATCGATTTAAAAACCAATGTTTCGATCAAAACAACAATGAGGTTAATCACGTTCACTTCAGTCAGATCAATAAATGCAACGCCGAACAAAAGCAATCCCTGAAGAATAAGAAGATTGATGCAAACAAACAATCTGCCGGATACTGCAATGTAGAACAGCGACATCAGAAAAATTATGATCAGCAGATTGCTCATATGTTTAATACAAATGTGAAATAATTAAAAGAATGCTTAAGAATATTAAAATTGAAATCGGTGTAAGCAGAACGATGGCTTTGTTGTTTTGTCTCATTTTTAACCGTGGGCGGAAAGATTCCACTAAGCCCACAACGATGGCGAACACAACCTGAATCAATAAGAAAATGAGTATCTGCAAATAGATTTCTAGTTCAGGTGCAAAAAAGAAATTGCTAATTAACGTGCCGAACATGACAAATTTTAAGGAAGATGCATATTGAATCAGTGCCAGATCAAATCCGCTGTAGTCAAGAACCATCACTTCGTGAATCATAGTCAGTTCCAGATGTGTTTTTGGATCATCATAAGGAATGCGGCTGTTCTCAACCATGATAATCTGAAACAAATTGAAAGCAGCCAGAACACCCATAAATATTGCGATGTACGAATTAAAATACAAGGCGTTAAAAATTTCATTGAAAGAAGTGTAACCCGTAAGCATGGCAAACGAACCCATGATAACAAAGAAAGCGGGCTCCACAAGAAGTGAATACAAAGCTTCACGACTGGCGCCCATTCCTTCGAAGGGACTTCCTGTATCAAGAGAAGCGATGATCATGAAAAATTTTCCGAAGGCGAGCAAGTAACTGAATGCAATAAAATCACCGGAAAAAGAAAACACGCCGGGCTTACTGCCAAATGGAATCAGAAGGAGTGCTGTAATTACAGAAGCAAAATAAATGATGGGGGCAATCTTGAAAATGAATGAAGTTGTGCTGCTGTACACACTTCCTTTTCTGAACAAACGAAGTATATCAAACATAGGCTGCATCAGGCCGGGGCCTTTTCTGCCAGAAGCAATACTTTTCACCCGGACGATAATTCCCGGGAAAAGCAGGCTGGACAGAAAAAATAATGCAATGCCGATCATACTATATTATTTTGAATAAAGTAAGGAAGATTAAAGCCACCAAAAGAACAAACATATATAAAATGTAATGCTGCGTTTGCCCTGTTTGAACAAAGGCAAGTTTTCTGAAAATCTTCAAAAAGAATGCAATGATTTTTCCAAAGAACTTTTTTTCAGCGATACTTCCGGTTTGTGAAACCCAGGAACGTTTTTCAGGAAAAATTTCATTTGACGGAATGGGAACATATTCCTCGTTCATGTCAAATTGTTTTTCCATACTGAAATAATAATTTTCAGAAAAGGATGAAGATGTATATTGAACTCCTTCTGCAGGTCCCGTGTATCCACATCCCCAGGTTGGACCGCTTTCTGTTTTTTTGTTTCGGGTAATTATTTTTTTCAATATGTAAATAAGAATTACAATGCCTACAAACAGCATGACAAACCAACTGATGGAAGAAATACTTCCAATAGTTCCTGTGGGTAAAGCAACCGGAGCAGGAATAAAAATGCCTGCTGTTTGAAAAAGTACGGGTGCGATAAATGCGGGATACACGCCGACAAAAATAATGAGTGCCAGAATTAAATAGAGTGGAAGGAGCGACCATCCGCTGCTTTCGCGAAGATCATCGGTTTTGATTTTTCTGGGTGTGCCGAGAAAAGTTAATCCAAACACTTTGGTAAAACAGAAAAGTGCAAGCCCGCCAATAACCACAAGTGCAAGCATGCAAAAGATGAAGAGTATCTTCATCCCGAAAGATGCATGCAGCAGGCCCTGCAGAAATCCGTTGTAAATCAGAAATTCAGAAACAAATCCGTTGAATGCCGGAAGTCCGCAAATGGCAAGCGATGCAATTAGAAATAATGCAGCTGTGTGTGGAAGTTTTTTTATTAATCCGCCCAGATGTTCTGAATTGCGCGTATGTGTTTTTCGGTATACCGTTCCCGCTGTATAAAAAAGCATGGATTTAAATAAGGAGTGATTCAGTGTGTGCAGCAATGCGCCTCCGTATCCGAGCAATGCCAGTGGATACATTCCCGTGGCTGCGCCAATTAGTCCCATTCCGATTCCAATGCCGATGATTCCAATATTTTCAATGCTGGAGTATGCAAGTAACTTTTTTAAATCACGTTGAACTATGGCAGAACTGATGCCTCCGATTCCAGTGAAAACGGAAATCAATAAAATGAAAATACCAATCGAAAGTTGATCGCTTTGCAAATGAAGTATTACACGAAGAATACCATAAATACCCAGCTTAATCATCACGCCCGACATAATGGCCGAAACATGCGAGGGCGCTGCAGGATGAGCGTGAGGCAGCCATGTGTGCAAAGGCATGAAGCCTGCTTTAATTCCAAAACCAACGAAAAACAAAAGAAAAGGAAAAATATTTCCCTGTGCTGCAAAGAATACAGATAGCCCGTTCCATGAATAATCGCCAGAGTACTGATATGAAAGTAAAAATGCTATCAAGAGGAACATGGCGCCAATGTGCATTTGCACAAGGTAGTTGATGCCCGCTTTTAAAACATCCGATTTCTCACTTTCAAAAATGACAAGCACGAAAGAGCTTAATGACATGATTTCCCAAGCGAGTAAGAATAATATTGAATGATGAAACAAGCATACAAGCAACATGGAAAGATGAAGCCATGTAAATGCAAAAAAGTGTAGCGCAAAATCAGTTCTGCTGCGGTTTTCGTACATACGCATGTTGGTAATTGCGTAGCATGCTCCTGTGAAAACAGTAAAGTTGATAATCAGGATAAAAACAGCAGAAAGTGGATCAATAATAAATTCCAAAGGAGCACTCCAGATAATAATTGGAATGGAATAAATAAGTGTGTGGTTTGTGATAAGCACGTTCACTGCCGGATAGCTGCTGAGAAAAACCAATGCAGATGTCAGTATAAGATTGAATACCGGCTGGACTCTGCGGGGAAGTGCAAAGAGTAGAAACGAAAAAAGAATAAGTAAGACGGCAGTTAAACTCATTAATTCTAATAATGTTATCAGCGTTGCAAAGGTGATGAAAAATGAAAATCAATTAAGAAGTATGCTGACTAAATTTGAACAGATGAAGGTTGATAACTGAAAACCCTTTTTATTGATTTACGTTAATTTCATTTTTTAACATAAAGGTAGTATAAGATATTTTTGACTAGTCTCCCGATTTTTATAGCATTATTAAGCCTTTTTGGAGGATTTATTCATGAATGTATTGTAGAATCATAAATAGCAAGAGAATAAAGACTACTTTTGCACCTTTGTTTCAAATTGAAGTTATAAGAGCGTATATGCAGGAAATTAGAAATATAGCGATCATCGCACACGTCGACCACGGCAAAACCACGATGGTGGATCGCATTTTACATCAGGTAAAACTGTTCAGAGATAATCAGGATATGGGTGAACTCATTCTCGATTC
>JAZDMK010000311.1:0-9982 GCA_043800975.1 Bacteroidota bacterium
GGGTTTTCTTCTCCTCCTCTTCCGGTTCTGATGCTATTGTAGATGCTAATGGAAACCTTCATATAGCAACTCTGGTTCAATGTGGCTTTACAAAAAATCAAGATTCTTTGCTTTACAATTTTCTTTATGAACCCCGTGTAATATGGGATGTATACACAACACCCACGGGATGGAATGCTGTAATTATTGATACTATACTTACAATTCCTGTTGATATGATACATGCAATACCCGGTGCCAACTGGGATCACAGACTCCAGATATCCAAAACCCCAGACGAAAATACTATGATTTATGTCTGGACAGATAGCGATCCTGCTTTTTTTGATATGGTTTTGGCTCCAGATATTTTTTCAAGAGGCCGATTGATCAATAGCCTGACCACACTACCTCTGGAATGCAATTTAACAAAAGGAACTGCCTATGATGGCGCTAATTATTGGTTGCACGTCGCTGACAAAACTAATATTGAGTATGGAGAATGTATTTTATATCCGCTTTATATGACAACGACGACTCATGGTGCAACTTCTTCAGATCCCTGTACCCATTATTTTTTAAATGATTTTAAAAGCGCATACACCTGCTGGGGGGGCATTGAAGATATTTCTAATGAGCAAATTTCAACATTTATTTTTCCCAATCCCTTTCACGAAACCACAACAATAAATTTTACTCTTGAAAAAGCATCTCCGCTTTCAATTGAAATTACTGACATTCTTGGAAAGCAGATGATGAAAATAGATAAAGGAATTCTGCCTGAAGGGTCGCATAATATCACTGTTGATTGTAGCGGATTTAGTCCGGGAGTGTATTTGTACACTGTGAAAGCGGGTGAGCTTTGGGGAACTGGGAAAATGATAATTGAATAGAAAAATCATATTTTGTACATTAGTATTGGAAACTTTAGGTTTCAGAACCTGATTGATAATTACGTGTTTTTGACTAGATAAAGGCTGTATTTTTTCTTACATTTGGATGGTTAATTCCACCTTATGAAAAAAACACTACTGTTCCTATTCGTTTTTTCTTTTGTTATTCATTCTTCTGCACAGCAGAACAAGTATCGAATTGCAGCAAAAGAAACCAAGCGTTTCAAAGATTATTCTTATGCCGATATGCCGGTGCCTTCGATGGGGCCCGTGAAACCGCAAAGCAGTTTTGCTTCCGGTTCAAAATGGATGAACAAAATTCCTATTGCTTCCTCCTCGAATCTGTATTCGGTAATTGCTTCCAATGCAACTTGTCTTTCGGCTATTCCTTCACAAAACATTGTTTTATTCATTAGCAGAGGTGGTGGTAGCTTTGGCTGGACAGGCAATGATATCATTGCTACATGGAGTGATGATAATTTCATTACCTCACACCGTTTTAAATTACTTACACTAACCGATTCAACACACCTGAGCCGCTTTCCGGCTGGAACGCTTTTTATGCCTACTACCGGAACTGTGCCTACCGATGGTTTTGCTGTGTATTCGGGTATGGCCATGGACAGCAGTGGTAACTGGAATCATGATTTTTTTGGAAGTTCAAAATTAGACAGTACCTATAAAGATGTAAATTACTTTGCTTTGGATTCACCTGCCCGGCATGAGTTTCCGCGCGTACAATTTACTTCCTGCGAAGACGGAACGGTGCATGTTTTGGCTGACGGTGGACAAAATCTGAATTCACCATACACGAATCTTTCCTTGTGGAACGGTGTTTTTAATGCTGCAAATAAAAACTACGATTGGAACTTGCGCAACTTTCCTTTGCATGTGAAAGAAACCGCTGCCGAAGGTGATATGGTGGTTTCGTGGGATATGGCATGGAGTACATCCGGAGATACCGGATATGTTTATGCCTTTGGAATTGATTCATTAAACAATCCCCATGATGATGTTATTCCGCTTGTTTACCGTACAATAGATCATGGCAACACTTGGACGTATTTGCCTCCCTTTGATTTTTATACAATACCTTCCGTTAAAAACAAACTGGATGACTGGTGGCAGGCAAATATTGGAAATGTTGACAGGCCGAGGGTTTTCTTTTCATCCTCTTCTGGTTCTGATGCAGTTGTTGATATTAACGGAAACCTTCATATAGCTACACTTATGCAATGTGGTTATACAAAAAATCAGGATTCTCTTCTATACAATTTTCTTTATGAACCCCGTATGATATGGGATGTATTCACAACACCCACGGGATGGAATGCTGTAATTATAGATACTATATTGACTTTACCTGTTGATTCAGCAAACGGACTATCTCCCGGAATTGGATGGGATCACAGACTACAAGTTTCAAAAACAACATTGAATCATCGGTTGATTTTTGCATGGACAGATAGCGATACTTCATTTTTTGATAATGTTTTAGCACCTGATATTTATTTGCGTTGTAGAGATGTAAACTCTGGTGTTATTTATCAAAAATACAGCGTGACACAAGGAACCACGTACGATCAGGCAAATTATTGGATGTATTTGTCAGATGTCACTTTTGAGGATGTTTGTTGGTATCGTTTACATGCTTCTACTACCACACATTCAACTTCTGCATTATCACCCTGCACACAATATTACTTTCGGATTGATATACCGAAATGTACTGGTATTGAAGAAAAAAACAATGCATCAATTTCTTTCAATTGTTTTCCAAATCCATTCCACCAAACCACAACGATAAATTTTACTCTTGAAAAAGCATCTCCGCTTTCTATCGAAATTACTGATATTCTGGGAAAGCAGATGATGAAAACAGATAAAGGAATTCTGCCTGAAGGGTCGCATAATATCACTGTTGATTGTAGCGGATTTAGTCCGGGAGTGTATTTGTACACTGTGAAAGCGGGTGAGCTTATGGGAACCGGGAAAATGATTATTGAATAAATCGAACGACATGAAAAAATTTACACTCTTTCTATTCCTGCTTATAATTACTTCTGCACTCTCCGCGCAGGAATGCTACCGCGCTGCATGGGGCAAGGCATTTGGCGGGGCATCGGCTTATAACAGCATCGTTGACGGGGCGCGCCGCAGCGACGGCACCTTTAGCGTATGCGGTTCGTTCGGCAGCGCCGATATGGTGCTGGGCACAGTCACCGTGGCCGACAGCGGATTTTACAACTGGTTCGTTGCCAGCCACGACTCGGCGGGGAACTTCTTCAACGGTAAGCTAGTGGCCTGGTACAGCAGCAGTGGCGACGCCTGCCAGATTAAAAAAATTGACGTGGGTGTGGACAACAGCGTCTGCATCACCGGCTACTGGCTGGGAAGCACCGTGCGCATCGCCGATTCGCTCCTGCCCTCCTGCACGCGTAATCGTGTGTTTGTGGCCAAGTTTGATGCAAACCTGAATCATCAGTGGACACGCCTCAGCGACTGGATGAGCGCCGACTGTCAGGCCAACGACGTAACCACCGATCTCAATAAAAATGTATACATCTGCGGATCTTACGAAGACGATGCTTTCCGCATTGGTGGATTTACCGTTGAAAACTACGGCGGCTGGAACCTCTGGCGCGACGATGCTTTCATTATCAAGTTCGACTCTTCGGGCAATACAAAATTTCTGAAAAGCATTGGCACACCCAATGACGAAACGGCTTCTGTGATTGTCGCCGACAGTGCCGGAAACTTCTACGTGGCAGGCAGTACCTCCGCTTCAGCCACATCGTATTTCAAGTTTGATAACCAGATCGCCTGTCTGGGCGGCGTGAGCAGTTACAATATGTTTTATGCAAAGTACAGCGGCACCGACGGCCACTGCATATGGGGAAAGATCGCCAGCGGCTACAACCCCAGCGACCGGTTGTATCCCTACGATGCCTGCCTGGGTGAAAACAACAGTCTGATTCTGGGAGGAACGCTGACCGGACAGGTGCAGTTTGCTCCGCATACCTACATCGCAGATGGCAACGGCTTTGTGGCCAAAGTGGACGCGAACGGAAACAACTTGTGGCTCTCCAACATCGGCGGGCAAAATTCGTCGGAATACACTTATCACGTTTCTTATTATGGCGGAAAGATTGCGACCAGCGGCGTACTCTACAGCAACCAGCCTTATGTGGGTGATTTTCCTTTATACAGCACCCTGAGCGGTGGCAGTTTTATCGCTTACAACGCCATGCTCACTACCGACGGAAAGACGCTCTGGGCCAGGGGTAACAACGTGGGTGGCTCCACCTATTACAACAGCGCCGCCCTGATCGATAACAGCGGAAACCAGCTGCTGTGGGGCTCTTTCAAGAGTACACAAACCTGGTATCCGGTTTCGATGACAAACTCGCTCAGCAACTACAAACTTTTTCTCATCCGCTTCCAGCCTTTCTCTCCGCCCTCTGCATTTACTGTCAGTGCGGGCCCGGATAAAATTACGAGCTGCGGAACTTCAGTGCAGCTGAACGGAAGCACAACACCGGCGGGCATTACATTCGGATGGTGGCCCAACCTGGGGTTTACCGGCAACGGAACCAAAACCCCAACAGTGAATCCCGGCATCAATACTACCTATTATCTGTATGCCTCTTATCAGGGTTGTGTGAACCGCGATACGGTGACCGTAACGTACTCGAACCATGCCGTAGATGTGAATGCCGGTACGGATATCGATTTCTGCGCGGGCGACAGTGTGCGTATTTTATCAACCTGTAATCAGCCGACAGCCACCTATACCTGGCTTCCGGCAAAATACATTAACACCTCAACCTCACTGCAGCCCTGGGTGAAACCTCCGCAGATCACACAATACACAGTTACTGCGACATACGGCGGATGTATTGATATTGATACGATCAGTGTGAATTCCCGCCCCAAACCCTACATATATCTGCCCAAGCAGGATTTGTATTACTCCTGGTGGCGCACGCATTTGTGTGCAGACGATTCGCTCGACATTAATTTCGGCGATCCCGCAAACACATACACAGTAACCACGCCCACGATTGTTACGAATGTAAATAATAACCTTGCAACACTGTTACCCATCAGCGCAATTTTACGGGTAACTGCTACAAGCCCCTATGGCTGCACGAATAAAGACAGTGTTTCGGTGGTGGTGCACAACAATCTGGCCGCGCCCGTGGTGCTGGGTCATGTGGCCGACCGCTCGGCCTGCCCGGGCGATAGTGTGAATCTGAATATTTATTTCACCAATTCCATCAACTATAATTTCCAGTACAGCTGGTACAGCGGCTGGCAGGTGGATTCGCTGAACGGACACGGCTGGCAGGATATCAATTACTGGGATCATAATTTTGAAACTTTTTCATACAGCGTGGGTTCTCCCACCTCTTCCTTCTATTCACGGCTGCGTATCTTTACAGTGAACGCCGATATGGACGGATTTAAATACCGGCCTTACATTAACGATTACTGTTCACCGCGCGGATATGGCAACGAAGCTACACTCAGCGTAGGTCCCAAGATTACACTTCATCCGCTGAGTGAGAATTTCTGTCAGGGCGTCACCGATTCCGTTGCGTGTAATTCTTCTTCTGCTTCCACCTCTTATTCGTGGGAAATCAAGCAGGGCGGTGTGTTTGTGCCTTTCGTTGATCAGCCGGGTGTGATGACCACCAACGGAAGATTTTTTAAAATTATTAATGCATCCCCTTCGATCGACAGTACATACATCCGCTGCAAGATCAACGGCTGCGCGCCCGCCAGCGATGTATATACGGACAGTGCGCTGATTCGTGTAATCAATGTCCCTGCAAATATTCTTTCGTATTATGTACCGGCCGACAGTATCTGCGCGAATGATACCAGCTATCTGAACGTGATTGTGGATAACCCGCAATTCTACACCTTTACATGGTACGCAAACAACAACCCGCTAACCTACAGCACCTCGCAATGCTGGGGTTATAACACGAATACGCTTCATTTCACACCGGTGTACCTTACGCAAAACAGCTACACCTACAAATGTAAAATCACGAATACGCAATGCGGCAGTACCACGTATTCGCCGGATGTTCGTTTTTATGTAAAGGCTCCTCCCGCGGTGAGCTGGCCGGGCGGAAATGTCTATGCATGTAACAATGGCGGCATGGTTCCCATTTCGGGTGCAACGCCTGCAGGCGGCACGTACACAGGTGCGCATGTGGTAGGCGGTGCATGGTTTGATCCTGCCGGCTTATCGGTTGGAAATTATCCGGTGACTTATTCATATACCGATCCTGTCTACGGATGCAGCAATTATGTGAACAAATCTTTTACTGTAACTAACCCGCCAACCGTAAACTGGACGGGCGCTGCCGTAAACCTCTGCGAATCGCAGTCGTATGGTACCTCGCTTTCGGGAGGCTCTCCCTTCGGGGGCACTTACTCCGGCCCGGGTGTCACCAGCGGATATTTCTATCCTGCTTCGGTGGGCATCGGTTCGTACAACCTGATGTATGTCTATACGAACGCAACCACCGGCTGTTCCGACACGGCTTACCGCACTTACAACGTAGTGGCCGGCCCCGCAGTCACCTGGCCGGGCGGAACGGTTACTTATTGTTTGAATGATCCGGCAGTAACGTTAAGCGGCGGACTTCCGTCAGGCGGAACCTATTCCGGAACGGGTGTTTCAGGAGGAACTTTCAATCCTGCCAGTGCAGGAACCGGTTCGCATTCGATCACTTATTTCTACATGGACGGGAACAACTGCACGGGCACCGCCCAGCGCACTTTTATCGTAGATGCCTGCACGGGCCTAACGCAGCTGAGCAACAGCAACGGGCTGTTTGAGCTGTATCCGAATCCTGCAAAAAATGAAATAACGATTCGAATCAACTGTGTGCTGAACGATGAAGAAAGCATTTCAATCACAAATGCTCTGGGAGAAGAGGTCTTGCAACAGCGTGCAACCAAAACGGATAAAGCAGTTGTCTTACACATTGAAGCCCTTCCCGCCGGAATTTACTTTGTGAAGTTTATGGGGTTCACTGCGAAATTTGTGAAACAAAACTGATGCGTATGAAGAAAAACATTTACTTTTTCTTACTTCTGTTTCCTTCTGTTGGCTTTGCCCAGCAATGGAAGCCAATTGCATCAGGAGAAAAATTCAATTATAAAGCGGATACAGCAACCTATATTTCAAACGTAATAAGCGTTGATTCGACTGATGTAGTGGGTGGCGATTCTGTGTTTTACCTGAACCGCGTAGTTACTGACTGTCCTGGCTTTTCTGGTGTTGACAAAAAACTTTACAACCAGCCACAATTTCTGCAGAAAATGATGATTCAGAAACCCGGAGGTGTTTATTGTTTCTCGGGCCCGCATAAATACTGGATCAATACGCTAGCAGAGCCGGGCGAGAGTTGGGTTTATGATTCATTGACTTTAATAAATGCGCAAGTAACTTCTAAAACGTACGAACTTGTGCTCAGCCAGATGGACTCTGTGAAATCGATTACGCTGACAGGCGGACAGATAATAAAACTCAGCAAAAATTTTGGTATTATACTATTTACTTCGCTTGATAATGGGCTGATTTATTCTCTTGAAGGAATCAAAGGAAGAAACATTGGAACGCTTATTCCCGGTTTTTTTGAGGTGTTTAATTTTAATGTGGGGGATGTGTTTCAGTACCATAATTATGAGATGGGCGAATTAGGAGACGGATCTGAATCCTATCGAAAACAAGTAATTCTGGCCAAGGATTCAACAGTATCAGGATACGAATACACAGTAAAAATAATTGAAAAATTTTGGGGTCTTACTAGTTTTTGGTATCCATATGGCTTTACGCACAGTTGCGTGACAGATACATTGGTTTTTTCTGATTCTTCAAAGCATTTTTGTAATTTATCTCCTTTTGAAATTGTCAGGAATCCAGTTTTTACAGCTAATGCATCCATTTGCAAAATTTTCCCTGATACAGGCAACACGGTTTCTCGTCTGATTGGAATTGATATGACATTTAACCCCGATGAAAGCTCTTTATACACATATGGTTTAGGAGATACACTATTGAGATGGGGTGGTAATTTTTATAAGAAATATTCAACTACACTAGGAAAAGTTATAGATGATATTTCTTTTTTTTATAGAGAGCTCGAAGAACTCATTGGATATGTGAAAAATGGTGATACAACTGGCTACATCTATACCGATAGTTACCTACTGGGAATTGAAGCACCTGAATTTTTGGAAAAACAAATCAGCATTTCCCCCAACCCCGCCACTACTTCCATTACCCTTCAGATGCCGCAGTTGGAGAGCGATGCGGAAGTTTGTGTTTTTAATTCATTGGGAGAACAAGTTTTAAAAACAAAATTACATAAAGCGAAAAGTGAAGTGAGAATTGATGTTGCGAAGTTGCCGGCGGGTTTGTACTTTGTGAAGATGAATAATTATTCAGGAAAATTTGTGAAACAAAACTGATGGTATGAAAAAACTTTTATTTACTTTTCTGTTTTTACTTTCGTGCATACTTGTACACGCGCAGCAGCAAACTTATAGTCGGGTTTTGTATTTGCCTGGTAACAGTGCTCAGGCCAGCGCTATGATCAAAACACTTGACGGAAATTATGCTGTTGCTGGTTATATGATGTCCTGGATGAATACTGGCGGACTTGCCATGAAAATTGATTCTATTGGTAATCAGATTTGGGTTAAAAATATTGGAAACTCATCAGAACGTTTTAATTCAATCGTTCAAACTCAGGATTCCTGCTTCTTTCTTTCAGGTGATGATGGCATCAATCTGATTGTTGAAAAACTCAATAATAACGGTGATACTATCTGGAATAGAAATATTACGTTCCCTGGAAATCATATTATATCCGGACGAGCTTCTTTAACTTATGATCAGGGATTATTATTAACAGGTCAAATCTCAAACAATTCAAATACTTCTAACCGAATGTACATTGTACGAATTGACTCCTCAGGGAATGTTCAATGGGCTAATCAGCTTTCTGTTTCAGGTTTTTTTGAAACTCGTGGCACATCTGTCAAACAAATGCCTGACAGTGGATATATAATTGCTGGTCGCGTTTACTCTACTGCAAGCCCGGGTTACTATCACGCAATTTTCATCCGGTTTACACGCACAGATTCTGTGGTTTGGGTGAAAGAAGTTTGGAATCCGGCCAATACATACAATCAAGGAGTAGATGTTGCTATAAATCATAATAGCCTTGCTTTTCTAATGGTTTCTAATCAACTTTCTAGTTTAATAAAAACAGATTTCGATTTTAATATTATTTGGACATACAAGTATCAAAATCTTTATCTATCTTCTCAAGGCGGGTATTGGGAGAATTTCGGTTGTCCAAAAATATACTCAACTAAAGATTTTGGATACGCTGTAGTTGGCACAGAATGGGCCGGCAAGTATATTGAAACCGACTCCTTGGGTATCCAGATTGAAGCTAAAACCCTGTGGATGCAAGCTTGTGATATTGTGCAAACCGGTGACTCTGCTTTGTTTGCAATAGGTAACGGACCTTTGATGGGAGTGAAGTATCCCACTACCGATCCTCAGATAGGCTTACTTCGGATCTTCCCCAAAGGAAATAACACCTTATGTGATAATCAGGAAAACCTTACTACAACAACGATAACGCCAAGTATTTCAACACCGGCTTTCAATAAAACAAACCTGAGTTTTACAGTTGCACCATACCAACCTGTTGTTACTAGTCCAACTTTTATTGTGGATACTAATTGCGTTGCCATGACCGGAGCTATTCATGAAAACCAGAATATTAAAGAGATAGAAATCTATCCAAACCCTGCTGAAAGTTTTGTATCATTAATCTTCCCTGAAACAGAATGCGCTACTGAAATTTACGTTTTCAATTCACTGGGTAATTTAATTTTCAAAACCGGGATTCAAAAATATGAAAATGCGGTGAGTATTGATGTGAGGGCGCTGCCGGCGGGTATGTACTTTGTGAAGATGAATAATTATTCAGGAAAATTTGTGAAACAAAACTGATGGTATGAAAAAACTTTTATTTACTTTTCTGTTTTTACTTTCGTGCATACTT
>JAZDMK010000351.1:0-15526 GCA_043800975.1 Bacteroidota bacterium
GGATTTCATACAAAGCTGATTATTGCTCTGTGCCGGGGAGATCGGGTTTTGCAGTGGTGTTGATGATTTTGGCGATTTCTTTCAGCTGATCCAATGGGATGGTGGAGAAAACTTCTTTCCAGTTGTAGGCGGATTTCTGCAGACGGATGGATTGAAGCGGGTGGGAGTCGGGTAGTGGGTTGTTTTTGTCGGGTTTCCACACGAAGAGATCGGCGGGGACGCAATGGAGGACGCGACATAAACGATCGAGGTGTACCATTCTTACAGAAGCGGTGGAAGGATCTAAAAGGTTCATGGCCGTGTGGTGGGTGAAGCCGTTCTTAACGAGGTATGAGTAAGGTCTTTCGATGTTGCGGGCGCGCAAAACGGGGGTGAGGTTGAGAGATATCATGGCGATTTGATTTAATGCAGTAATAATTAACGTTCAGTTATGAAAAATTATTGTTTTACATCTAAAAAATATTAAAGATTCGGGATTGCGGATGAAAGATGCGGGACTGCGGTTAGGAGTTCACGGACTGCGGTTAAAAGTTCCCGGATTTTATCTAAAAGATGACGGATTGAAGATAGAAGAATACGGACGGCGGATAGAAGAATTTAAAGTGCAGCAAGAAGAAGCCGGACGGCGGTTAAAAGATGTCGGACTTACTGTTTGAGTTTCGGGATGTATCTTGGGTATTACAATTTTATCCCTTCGGGATTTTTGAGGAAATGCTTTTCGTGCAACATCGCCCGCGGAGCGGGTAACGGATATTATTTAACAGTTTTTGTATCCCAGGCTTAGTCCGGAGACTAAGCCTAACGATATTTTAAATGTTTCGCTACTGGTATGTAAAGATTCCTGCATTCGCAGGAATGACTGATGGTAGAATGCGAAACATTCATTTGAAGTGGTTTGTTTTGAATTGGAATTCTTTGCACGCGTTGCATCCTTCGACAGTGCTCAGGAGCGCGCGAACTCGGCGTACATTTACATTAACTTTCTCGCTTCTTCTTAATTTTCATCAAAATGAAATCTGTTAAATAATAAAAAGCAATTGCTATTACGCCAGACAATAACATAACATAAGTGCTAATTTCTCCAACATTTGAAATTGAATAAACAATATTGAAAGCAACTACTATAATTACAGCTATCAGTAAAGGAAGTTTCTTCATGGTGTCAATTTTAATTTTAACAAGCTAATATCTGGATCTTTACTATAGTATATGATTTCTATTGAATCATCAACATCTTTTTCATGTTTGCGCTGGAAAACAGAGTGCTGATATTTACTTCTTTTTCCATGTAAAAAATAATTTTTTATTAAACTCTTCCTTTTTATAGGTTAGGCTTTGAGGTAGTTTTCGCCAAAAGTTAATTCCTCCGAAACGATATGCACTAAATCCTTCAATTTTTTTTGTTAAAGTAAGTATGTTATAAGTAATGTTACCTTTTAGGTAAATCACTTTTATATTAGCAAATCCAAATTTTTTAGTTACATGAATTTTGATTTTCCCACGTTTGTTTGTTTTATAATATCCTTTGAATCCATCTTCAAAATTGTTAAGCCTATATGCATCAATAAAATTTGAGTATTGTTGGCTTACAAAAACTCGTCGACCATTTGAAAATCTAATAAACTGAATTAATACTGTATCCTTAGGTTCTTCAAAAAATGTTTTATCCCTATTCCTGTTTACATAAATTTGATTTGTATCAATATTAAAATCATTTTTTTTGGCTTGAGATTGCCCAAAAGCATCCAATAATGACACTAACTCGATAAATATGATAAGAATGCTTATCCGTTTAATCATTTTATGTTTGTGAGAATGAAAAAATGTTGGTTATAGTATAAGTAGCAGGAATACAATTAAACTTTATCATCTCATCATTACTTCATACTCTCCCTAATCAGCTTCTCCAACTTAGGATCTGAAGGGCGGGGGGCGAAGGCATCAATGATTTTTCCGTCTTTGCCGATCAGCACAAAACGCGGAATGTAATACAGCTTATACAGCGCCACCAGATCCTGACCTTCAACATGCAGTTGGATTCCTTTTTTATCATGCTTGTTCATGTAATCAAGCCATGCCTTTTTATCACGGTCGGTGGAGAGGGAAATGAAATTCACTTTTTCCTCACCGATCTTTGTTCTGAGTGAATCAAAATAAGGTGCTTCCTGCAAACAGGGCCTGCACCAGGTTGCCCAGAAATCGATCATCGTAATTTTTCCCTGAAACTGGGTCAACTTAAATTCTTTTCCGTCTTTGTTCTTCATGAGCAAATCGGCTGCAGATGCACCGGGTAAGATGATTTTATATTCTCCGTATGCTTTTTCAATGGCATCAACGTAGGTTTTGTTTTTTATTTTTGTAACCAGTTCATCGTGGCTTTTTACGTTCTCACCATTTACACCATTGTATTGCAATTCCTGCAGAAACCCGGCAGCCGCAAAGTAATCGTTCTGATCGGCTGTGAAAGGAGCATGCTTGTATTTATTTGAAAAGTTTGTATCCGAGAAATAGGACATCACCTGCCTGAAGATTTCAAGTTCCATGTTGGCTTCCCCGCTGATATTATTGAGTCCGCTGTTCACTGTTTTTTCAAAGATAGAATCTGCCTTAACTGTTATTGTTGAAATCAACGCAGGATCCATTCCCTGATTGATGTAACCATAGTAAGGCGTGAAGTTCATCAGGCTGTTCAGCATTTCAAACGTAAGCCTGCTGCTTTCGTTCTGATAAAAAGATTCGGTAATACTTTTTTTCTTTTTCAGTTCCAGCAGTTTGTTTGCGAGCCTTGCTTTTTTATTTTGAATCGAATCAAAAGCTGCTTTTCCCTGAATATTTTTCATCCACTTCCCGTTGTCCAGAAACGATCCGCCGTTCTGCATGGGAAGAAGCGCCAGATATTGATTGGCATCGATAGCTGATCCTTTAAAAGTAGCAGCCATTCTGTCGCTAAAATCCAACGCGCATTCGATGTTGTCGCCGGGAGAAATGAAAAGATAATTTTTTCCGATTTTATAATAACCGGGCTTTTCCAGATTCAGCGTGTATGTAAAATCTTTCGTGCCGACCTTTCCCAGCAGGTATTTGGTGCTAAGCAGGGCGCCGGTTGCAGAATTATCTTCCAGGTAAATATCCCTGCTGAAATTTTTAAGCGTTCCTTTAAGTGAAGCTGTTTTCTGTGCAAAAATTCCTGCGGAAGACAAGACCAGAATCAGAAGAAGGATTTTTTTCATGTGTTTATTTTAATAAAGTTCAACATTTTCAAAAAGTAAAATACAGGCGGGAATAAAGCTCAAATTTACATTTGTTTCTTTGGTTTCAAACAAAATAATTTCTTTGGTTTTCTTTTCAAGTGTGATGGAAATGCCAGGTGTATGAATTCTGTAATAACCATGAACGTCAAGCTGCATGGAGCCGGAAGCGATTTCATTTTTGAAAAACAAAGTGCGTGCTCCATTCACATTTTCAAAACAGAATCCGTTGTCAAATTTATCAAAAGCTGGTTTTGATAAAAACAAACGTGGCTTATCCTGCCAGGGCTTTCCAGAGGTAGGGCAGAAAGTAACGCAATTGCCGCATTCATTGCAACTGTCGGCCAGATTCAAAACCTGAGTGCTCTGAAGAAATTCTAAATATCCTTTAGTTTCAATAATTCCGTTTACTACTTCATAATCGGGAAAAAGCTGGGGCTGGATTGTGTAAGAAATGTTTGCGCGGTTAGGACAAACGGTAACACAAATATTACAAAGTTCATCGCAATGCAGACAGCGGGCAGCTTCATACACGGCTTGTTCGTCGGTCAGTGTTTTGGTGGCCAGTGAAAAACTCTTTGTGTGGGAAGTATCCTGAAACTGAGGAACAGCGCGCTTGATACGTTTCGCACGTTTGAGCATCAGTTCATCGATATCGTGATGTTTTTTACTGATCAGTTTTCCGATATTCAATTCACCGGCTTCTTTCTGAAGAATTGCTTCGGCAACAGCACGCCCGTCAGCAACGGCTTTTACAATGTTGGCAGGCCCGCGGGAAAGATCACCCCCGATAAAAATATGGGGATCCTTTGTGCTGATAAAATTGTTTTCAGTAAGTGCCGGTGTTACAAAACTTGCAGCCGATTCCTGTCCCAATGCATGAATGACCATGTCGCAGGGAATCGAAAATTCACTTCCCTTCACGGAAACCGGTGCCCTGCGGCCTGATGCATCGGGTTGTCCCAATTCGTTTTTAATGCAAAGCAGGGATGAAATGAAGTTGTTTTCAATTTTTACTTCAAGCGGTGAAGTCATTTCCAGCAGTGTGATTCCTTCCAGAATCATTTCTTCGATTTCTTCCTGCAGGGCTGGCATTTCAGTTCTGCTTCTGCGATATGCCAGCGTAACATTTCCATCTGCCAGCCGCTTGGCTGTGCGGGCCGCATCCACAGCCGAATTGCCACCACCCAGAATGACTATGTTTTTGGGTTTTGATGAAAATGAATTCTTTTTTACTTCTGCCAGAAAAGATAACGCATCAGTCACATCCTTATGTTCTGCACCGGGAATGGTAAGTTGCTTGGCTTGTGGCGTGCCTGTAGCAACAAAAATGTAATTGTATTTATTTCTGAGTTCTTCGAATTCTTTTTGATCGATGGTCTTGTTGTACTCAATATTTACACCGGAAGAAACAATATGCTGAATATCTTTCAGCAGGCTTTCCTTATCCAGACGAAACTGAGGAATAACGCGCGCAGCCATTCCTCCGGCATCGGTTTGTTGTTCGAAAATGTCTACAGAAAAGCCGGCCACTTTCAAAAAATAACTGCAGGCAAGTCCGGCAGGACCGGCACCGATTACGGCGACTTTAATTTTATTGTTATTATTTTCAGAAGAAGCCGGTGTAAAGTTCTTTTCAGCAATCACTCTTTTCACGTCGCGGATCAGTATGGCATTGTCGTACCAGCTGCGTGTGCAGCGCGTCTGGCATTCGTGATCACACACTTTACCCAGTACATTCGGGAAAGGATTTTTTACAAAAATAACGCGCATGGCTTCGTCCCATTGTTCCAATGATGCAAAATGCAGATATTCGGGAATATCCTGATTGGCCGGACAGCCTTCCATACAAGGCGCTTTGATGCAATCGAACTGAGGAAGCGTGCGTTTGGATTTCGGAGGTGGCTCGCGGAAAATACTTTTACGGTAGTCATCCCCGTTGATCGTATCGTAGGAATAATTATCCAGATTAATTTCCAGTGCTTCCGAATAACCGCTGTTTCCGGCTTTCATCTTTACAAAGTCATTAAGATTGGATGCACTGTATTGCTTCAATGCATTTTCAATTTCTTCGGTGTACTGTTTCATCCGGCTGTAGCCGCCGGGTCTTAATAAATCGGTGCAAACAGTGACCGGAAAAAGTCCGCAGGATAAAAGATCATTGATGTTAAAACAATCACCACCGGCTGAAAAGCTTAATGGAAGCTGATTGCCGAAATTTTCGCGAATCAGTTTTGCGACAGCCACGCTCAGCGGATGCAAAATTCTTCCGCTCATATACACAATTTCTTCGGGCAGTATCTTGCGTTTGTTCTCGCATTCCAGGGTGTTGGTCAGCTTAACGCCAAAAAACAAATTCTCTTCAGCGGCTGCTTTACGCAAATTTGTGATGATGCTTTTTGCATCTTCAAATTTCAGATCGTGGTTAAAGGCTTCATCGGGAATGTGGGTAGTGTGGCCCAATTCAGCAATGATGCCGCGCATACGCTCGGGCCCGAGCAAGGTGGGATTTAATTTAATAATGGTATTGAGTTTCTTTTCCTTTATTAAATACATTCCAATTTTTTCTATTTCATCGGGCGGGCAGCCATGCATGGTGGAAAGTGTGACGCTGTCGGACAAACAGGAAGAAATAGAAATGTCTTTTAAAGCAGGATAAATCGGAAGAAGTTCCTGAACAACGGCATTCAGTTCATCGGGACAATGTTTCATTTTTTCAAGAAACCATTGCACATTTTCTTTTTTAATCCCTTCGAGATTGTAACCGATACTCATGTTGAAAACAGTGCCGTGTACGGAATATCCGAATTTATGCGCCAGCACATGAATCAGCACCCAGGCTTTCAGGTATTCCTGAAACGACTGCGGGATACGAAGTTCCTGCGACCATTCGCAGTTGTAGCCTTCATCGGGTGCGTCAATGCAGGGGCGTGGAATTTTAAGTTCATCCAGCGTTTGCACCGTTTTTAATTCGATGAAACGTGCACCACACAGCCAGGCGGAAATTATATTCTGGGCAAGCTGTGTATGCGGTCCCGCTGCCACACCAATGGGTGTATGCATTTCATTCTTATTCCATGGAAATGAAAATCCAGACGGTTTATAAAACGCTTTTGTGGGGATACCGAAGATATGATGCTGCTTTTCGTTATGCATCATGATTTTCAGCAGGGAAGAGGCGGATATGGGTGAAAAATGTTCGGGCATGCTGGTACGAAGAAATGTTTTAATTTTACAATATTAATTAAAATCCCGATGTCATCCGAATTCAAAAATGTATCAGCGGTGGTTCTTTCTGCTGGAAAGTCAGAAAGGGCGGGCTTTCATAAAGCATTGTTAAGAATGAAGGATGGTACTTTATTTATTGAAAAGATTGTTGATGAATTCCTGGCTTTCGGTTGTCAAAAGGTAATCGTTGTTGTGAGCGATTCTCTGAAGGATGAAATTTTAAAAAGGAATGTATTGCTTCCGAAAAAAGTTTGCATCGTTGTGAATCCGGATCCGGAACGGGGGCGGCTTTCATCGTTGCAGATGGGATTAGAGAAATGCGAATCGGGTTTCTGTTTCTTTCATAATATTGATAATCCTTTCATCAATACAGATACATTGCAAAAGTTGTTCGATCAAAAAAACGAACAAAAGGCAGTTATTCCTTCTATGAATAAAAAAGCCGGGCATCCTGTATTGTTAGGAAAGATGCTGATCGATGAGATCGTAGAAATATCAGATATGAAAAAGGAAATCCGTGAAATTTTAAAAGGGAATTCTACCTTTGTGGATGTAAACGATGAAAAGATTTTCTGCAATATCAATACACCAGATGATTATTTAAAATATACAGGCCATGCAATTCCCGGCAACGAACCGAATCGGTGATTTAATTACGTTCACAAAAAGTGAATTGTCTTCTTTGTATGATGCACGGGAAGCGGGATCTATTGCTTTTCTTTTGGCCGGAGAAGTGTTGGGGAAAAGTAAAGCGGATTTGATCATGCAGTCGGAAGATCGTATCAATCAGTCGGAGCTCCTGAAGTGTATGCAGCATCTTGAGAAATTGAAAACGGGAATGCCGGTTCAGTATGTGCTCGGATATGCGTGGTTTTATGAAATGAAATTCATTGTAAACGCAGTTGTTTTAATACCCAGACCCGAAACAGAAGAATTGGTAAAATTAATTATTAATGAAGCGAATCATTCTGCAAAACGTTTGTTGGATATTGGTACAGGAAGTGGTTGTATTGCCATTGCACTGAAAAAAAATATTTCTGAATGCAAAGTATATGCGTCCGACTTTAGTCAGGCTGCTTTGGAAGTTGCGAAGCGGAATGCAGCAAACAATGATGTTGTTGTTGATTTTTTACAAGCGGATATTCTTAAAAATAAACCGGATGATTGTGGTTTATTCGACATTATTGTAAGCAATCCACCCTACATTCCTGTTTCTGAAAATGAAAACATGCATGAGAATGTAACCCGCTATGAACCCGATACAGCGCTGTTTGTTCCGGATGATGATCCCCTGATTTTTTACAGAGCAATTGCAGAATATGCGTTAAAGTTCTTAACGGATCATGGAACGCTCTATTTCGAAATTCATGAAAATTTCGGGGAGTCATGCATTTTAATGTTGCAAGAATCCGGTTTTTTGAGAATTGAAATGATACGAGATATCAACGGAAAGTATAGAATTATTAAGGCCTGTCGTTAATCAGTTTGGCCGGAAAAGAATCACCTGAACATCGTCGTAAAAAACAGTTTTCTTT
The DNA here is from genome assembly GCA_043800975.1 of Bacteroidota bacterium. GTDB lineage: Bacteria > Bacteroidota > Bacteroidia > Bacteroidales > JAHJDW01 > JAZDMK01. Next base: position 8,012 of record JAZDMK010000351.1, read on the forward strand.
TTAGGATTCCAGAAATACAGTTTCAATTCCTGCCCGGCTTTATCAATCGGAGGTACTGTAAACATAAGTTGAATGCCTTGCCAACCCTTGCTTCCTTTCAGATAATCTTTCAGAGGGAAGTTGGAATAGGCTGTTTGTTTGCCATTGTCGTCAAGGCTCATCACCACTTCAATGCCTTCAAAATCGGATGTTGCAGAATAAAAAGATGCGTTTAAGTAGAGCTCGGCGACCGATTTGGAAATAACGTCTTTTGAAGTAAGACTAAGCGTAGCGCTGTATTCGATGCCGGGATCGAGAATGCCGGACTGCGATGCAGAGAGGAAGGTTGCTTTGCTGATTTTATCAGCCGATTTCCAGACGGGGCGGGGTAGAAGTGAATCAGAAAAAAGCGTATCTGTAAAAAGAATATTCTCGTTTCTAATTCCTAAAAAAGCAGTGATGGCTTGTGGTGAAGAATCATCTCTTCGTTTGAAAACAGAAATTTTTCCATTGTCCCCGATCTTAATAAGCCTGTTAATGATAGGCGGATATTGATCAACAACATCAGAAATAAGGAACTGGTTTTGGATGACAACAAAATCATAATTCCAGTCAAGTGCTCTTTTTATTTTTTCGGGTTTGGTGTCAAGCAGCGCGAAACCTTTGCGTTCAAGCTGAATCAGTGGCATATTGGTGGTGTAAGCATCCAGAACAAGAATGCGGGTATCGCGCGATATGCCAAGTTTATCAAGGAATTCAGCAGAACCTTTGAAATTTTGACGTGTGATTTCAATGCGATCCCAAGGGCCTGTTGTGTAACGGCGGGCCTGAATTTTTTTGTTCTGCATTACAAATAGCAGTGAGAAAATAGCGAAGATGATTGGCCATGGTATACGCGGTATTACTTTTACTTCGCGAATGGATGAAAGGAAATAAATAAGCAACAAAGTAATTGGTACAAAAAAAGAATCCAGGAAATAATAATCATGGGCAATAAACTGCTTGGCCATGGCTGCAAAATAAACAACTGAAAAAAGCATTCCGATGAGTGCCTGATACAGCAGAAAGCGGTGGAAGCCCTTGCGGGGTCCGTGTTTTTTTATAAAATACAATCCTGTTAAAAAGATTACTCCAAGCGCGATATAATGATAACTTGTCAGGTATGTATGAAACCAACTGTTGAAAATCTGTTTGATGATTGAACCATATTCTTCAAAACTTTCGCCCGGCATCAGGCTCCCCAGAAAGGCGTTTCCGTAATTTTTGGAAAGGAAATAATTGTAAATAGAAACCAATACGATTGCGCCGAATGAAGCGCCAAAGGCAATGCAAACGGGTTTGTTGAGCTTTTTAGTTTTCCAGAACTGATAAAGATGATACAGGAAAATGGAAAAAAGAAAAATCAGGAAAGGCTTGCGGGTAAGAGCCGCTAGTGTAAAAAATAAAATGGCTGCATACAGATTTCGGGAACGTTTTTTCTCATAGTAATGGGAATAATAAAACCAGCCGATAAACATATTGGCAACGGCAGTGATGGAAGGAAGAAAGCCATTTTGATAATAACAAAAAACGGGCGCTGTAAAAACAAAAATCAATACAAAATAGCTACTGACAGGCGATGCCGTGTTTCTCAAAGAAAACCGGAACAGATAAAAAAGACCAAGAAGACTGTACAGAAGTATAAAAAGGCGAAAGATCAAGGGTTTCGTGCTGCCGGATACTGTCATTATTGCAGCAACAATGTATTCGTTCATCGGAAAATCAACAGCTGTAATGCCTGTTTCCGCTGCTTTTTCAGGTACGAAATCCGGATTCGGCATGATGTTATTCATGTTCGGTTGAAAGAAATTCAGGTTGTTGTCAACATAACCCAGCGAAAGAGAATAACGGTCAGACTGCGTCCATGCGTGCATATATGCCGGAAACATACGAATGTTATGGTGATAAAAATAGTAAGAAAGAGATGCCAGAAGCACAGCTAAAATGGAAGTAAAAAGAAATTTCTTTTTCAAAGCTGATTAAATTTCAATGGTTAAGCCATCATAGGCAAAGTTAACATTTTTAGGTAAATCTTTTTCAATTTCTGTCTGCAAACCGATTTGGTGGCTCATGTGTGTCATAAACGCTTTCTTTGGTTGTATTCGTTCAATAACAGCAAGTGTTTCGGAAAGAGAAAAATGGGAAATGTGCGGACGGTGCCTGAGTGCATTGATAACAAGAACCGGAATGTTTTTAATTTTTTCGATAACCTCATCAGAAATAAAATTTGCGTCGGTGATGTACGCAGCATTTTGAATCCGGTAACCGAAAATTGGCATTTTGTAATGCATCACTTCAAGCGGAATAATTTCAAGATCTTTCACAAAGAATTTGTCTGAATCAATTGTATGCAGGTTGATATCGGGAACACCCGGATATTTCACTTCGTCAAAAGCATAAAAAAAATCTTTTTGAATCACGTCGAGCACTGAAGATTGAGCATACACATTCACCGGTTTTTTCATCAGATAATTGAAAGCTCTGACATCGTCCAGTCCGCCGATGTGGTCTTTGTGAGCATGTGTAATCAGAACTGCATCCAGATGGCGAATGCCGGTTCTCAGCATTTGCTGGCGAAAATCGGGGCCTGCATCAATAACGATTTTTATTTCATCAGACTCTAGCAGCACAGATGAGCGCAGCCTATTATCCTGCGGATTTTGCGATTGACATACTTCGCAATCGCAGCCTATCAGCGGTACGCCTTGAGATGTTCCGGTGCCAAGAAAAGTTATTTTCACTGCTTATTGAATGTGCGAAAAAAATAGTTATGTTTGCTAAATTAAAAAAAATATTGCAGGATGGTGAAGGAATTTGTGAAAGTAGATCCCAAGCAGCTGACAGAAAACATTTTTAAAATAATGGATGAAGAATGGTTTCTAATTACAGCCGGCAACAGTGATGGATTTAATATGATGACTGCCAGCTGGGGCGGTGTGGGTTCGTTGTGGCATAAAATGGTAACATTTACTTTTGTTCGTCCGCAAAGACACACCTATCAGTTTATGGAAAAGGGTGATTTTTATACGCTTTCTTTCTTTGGTGAAAAATGCCGCGAAGAATTAAAGCTATGTGGTTCGCGTTCCGGAAAGCAAATTGATAAGGTAAAGGAAACCGGACTTACACCTGCCCTGACAGATAACAATGCTGTCTATTTTCAGGAAGCCCGGTTGGTTATTGAATGTAAGAAAATGTATGCAGGACCCATCCTTGAATCGGGTTTTGTTGTGCCTGAAATTCCAGCAGAAGTTTATCCTACAAAGGATTTCCACAAAATGTATATCGGAGAAATTGTAAACGTATTTACAAAAGAGTAAGATGTCAATAATTCAGCAATTAAAAGTTAAGGCGGGAAAGCATTACCTGAAAAAAGAATTGCAGGCGAATACACGGACTATTAAAAGCCGTGGTTTGAATGAGGTGAAGCAGATTGGAATACTTTTTCTGGCAAACGATCGGGAAACCTATAACCTTGTTGAGCAATATGCTGATGTTTTTCGTGAGTTAAAAAAGAATGTCAAAATCGTAGGATATATTCCTTCCAGAAAAGTGAGTCAGGAGTATTATCAGAAACTGGATCTTGATATTTTTGACTGGAATAATACAAACTGGTATTTGTCACCCAATCGTCCAAAATTAAACGATTTTCAGGAGCTTGAACTGGATCTTTTAATTAGCTTGGTAAGGGAAGAATGTATACCGCTTGAATTTGTAATTGCCCGTTCAAAAGCGGCATTCAAAGTGGGCGCCTTTTCAGATTCAAAAAAAGAATTGTTCGATTTGATGATTCATTCAACACCTGAAGAAGACCTGAAAACATTTATGAAGAATATTTTCCAGTATCTGGATATGCTTTCTTCATAAAATATCGATGAAAGGCCGATTTGTTTCGGCACAAATCGATTTAAAAATTTGAAAATTCAATCATTAACCTGTATTTTTATCAACCTTTTATGAGTAAATTAAAGTCACACAAATTCAGAGGTGCAGGAGTTGCACTTGTTACACCTTTTGACAAAAAAGGGAGCATCGATTTTCTTTCGATGGAAAAGCTGATCGAGCATGTTATTAAAAACAAAATTGATTTTGTATTACTTTCCGGAACTACTGGTGAGTCGCCCGTTATCACGAGTGAAGAAAAAAAGGAACTCAAGGAGTTTTTAGTAAAGACGGTAAAAAAACGTGTGCCCATTTTGCTTGGAATGGGTGGCAATAATACTGCTGAATTACTTTCATCTTTCAAGAAAATGAATTTTGATGGAATCGATGGTGTTCTTTCTGTATGTCCATATTACAATAAACCCAGTCAGGAAGGATTGTTTCAGCATTATAAAGCAGTATCAGAAGTTTCCCCTGCGCCTGTTATTTTATACAATGTTCCCGGACGCTCAGTAATTAATATTGAACCAGAAACCACGCTAAGGCTTGCCGATGCTTGTCCAAATATTATTGGTATCAAAGAAGCCACCGATAATCTGGATCATGTAATGAAGTTAATTAAGCAAAAGCCGGATGGATTTCTTGTAACTGCCGGAGATGACGCATTGGCTTTGCCTCTGATATCAATCGGTGCCGACGGACTTATTTCTGTTATGTCAAATGCTTTTCCAAAAGAATTTTCTGAAATGGTTAACCTGGCTTTAAATAATGATTTCGACAAAGCAAGAAAGATTCATTATAAACTGCATTATTTAATGCAAGGTTTGCTTTCTGTTGGGAATCCCGGTGGTATCAAAGCGATCCTTGATATTCTGCAAATTGTTCCAAATCGTTTTCGTCTTCCTTATGTTCCCATTTCAAAAGAAAAATATAAAGAACTATCCGTTCTTGTTGAGAAGTACCTAACTAATTCATAATATCATGAAAAAAGTATTATTCGTTTTGGCAGCAGTGGTATTGTTTTTACCATTCAGAGCTCATTCACAAACCGGGAGTGCCAGCAATGTTGAATCCATCTTTGCCGGAAAAATTGAAGTTTATTTTTCTTTTACAATAAGCAATCGATCGGAAATTGAGCAACTAACGCGAATGATTTCGATTGATAAAGTTGATGGTAACACGCTGTATGCTTATGCGAATAAACGTGATTTTCAGAATTTTCTTGCCTTGAATAAAAGTTATACAATTCTTCCTTCACCCGGATACAACCCTGCACCCAATATGAAGAATAATTTGGATGTAAGGCAAACACTGGCTTGGGATTTTTATCCTACCTATTCTGCTTATGAAACCATGATGGCGCAGTTCCAGACTACATATCCGGCTTTATGTAAAATTGATACAATTTTAAATCTTGCAAGTGGTAGAAGAATTCTTGTTGCTAAAATTTCGGATAACGTGAATACTGCCGAAAATGAGCCTCAGTTTATGTACGTTTCTTCCATTCATGGAGATGAAATCACCTGTTATGTGAATATGCTCAGGTTAATTGATTATCTTCTGGTTAATTACGGAACCAATTCGCAGGTTGCAAATCTTGTGAACAATATTGAAATATGGATTTGTCCGCTGGGTAATCCTGACGGGACTTATTATGGAGGTAATTCCACAGTTGCCAGTGCCATCAGGGGCAATGGGAGCGGCATTGATTTGAACAGGAATTTTCCGGATCCGCAGAACGGACAGCATCCTGACGGGAATGCATGGCAGCCCGAAACACAGGCGTATATGACTTTTGCGCAGAATCAGCATTTTAATATGGCTGCAAACTTCCATGGCGGAGCTGAACTTTGTAATTATCCATGGGATACCTGGGCAAATATGCCTGCTGATACTGACTGGTGGGTTTTGGTATCCAAACAATTTGCCGATTCAGCGCAGACATACGGCCCTGTCGGTTATTTTAATGATAACAATCTCGGCTCTGATTATCCAGGAGTGATTAATGGATATACATGGTATGAACTGAACGGCGGAAGACAGGATTATATGAATTACTGGCATCATAGCCGAGAAGAAACCATTGAAGTTTCGGCGACAAAAAATCCGGCTGCTGCCACACTGCCCACATACTGGAATGCAATGTACAGATCCTTTCTTTTTTATATGAGGCAATCTTTATATGGTGCTCGGGGTGTTGTAACGGATAATTGTACGGGTCAACCTATAAAGGCAAAAGTTTTTATTTCAGGTTTTGATGTTGACAGTTCTCATGTTTATTCAGCATTACCAGTTGGAAATTATCATCGGTATTTATATACAGGTTCCTATAATTTGACATTCTCAGCTCCCGGATATACGACGCAAACTATTAACAATGTTTCTGTGACAAATGGAAATACAACTACACTCAATGTAGCAATGGTTCCATCACCTCCGAATGCGGACTTTGTGGCTGATAATACTTCTTCCTGTACGGGAATCATTAATTTTACAAATAACTCAACAGTTCCTTCAGGTGCTACATACCTCTGGACTTTTGGTGATGGAAATACCTCTACTTTGCAAAGTCCGACTCACACTTATACTACTAATGGGACTTATTCAGTAAAACTGAAAATCATTTCACCGTGTACCGGAAATGACTCCATTATTAAAACCAATTACATAACAATTAATACTCCAACCGCCCCAACAGTCACTCCCGGCTCACGCTGCGGCGCAGGCACTGTAGTATTGGGAGCAGCAGGCAGTGGCACGTTAAACTGGTATGCAGCAGCCACAGGCGGCGCATCACTAGGAACAGGCACAAGCTATACCACGCCCTCGATATCAGCAACGACGACTTATTATGTAGAAAATAATATTCCGGCCACTACTCAGAATGTGGGACCTACAGTCGGAGGAGCATCAAGAAATGTAGAAGCTTATCTGTATTTTGATGTATCTGAAACGATGACACTGGTTTCAGTTCAGGCGATGGCAGGAACCGCAGGAACCAAAACAATCACATTGCTGGATAATGTCGGTGCAACAGTACACACTGCCAATGTGACCGTTGGCACAACGACAACAACGATAACACTAAACTGGCTTATTCCACCCGGAACAGGTTATCAATTAATGACACCTGTAAACTCAACCCTTTACAGATTAAATTCCGGAGTTTCTTATCCTTATACAGTTGCAGGTCTGGTAAGCATCACAGGTTGTGATATTGGATCGACGTATTACTACTCATGGTTTAACTGGACTGTCAAAGGTGTCGGTTGTTCCAGTGCCCGCACACCGGTAGTAGCCACGATCAACACGCCAACTCCGGTAAGTGTAGCGATAGCATCGAACGCAGGAACGTCGATTTGCACAGGCACAAGTGTTACGTTTACCGCCACACCCACGAACGGCGGCACAACACCCACCTATCAGTGGAAGAAAAATACAGTGAACATCGCAGGAGCGACGAACTCTACATACACTACCACGACTTTGGTTAACAATGATCAGATCACCTGCACGATGACTTCGAATGCGACATGCATCACAGGATCGCCGGCCACATCTGGCGCGATCACGATGACCGTTTTGGCATCCGCCCCGGCATCAGTCGCAATAGCAGCT
>JAZDMK010000046.1:0-41215 GCA_043800975.1 Bacteroidota bacterium
AAAATATTCAGGGGGAAGATCCAGTTACAAATACAGCAAAAAGCATAAGCGTGTGGAAGGGAAAAAATTCCTTGGGCTTTTCCGCAGGCATCGTATTGAAAAAGGTGGTGATTCCTATGGTTCAAGATGGTCGGGTAATCGTTCGAGTTACTCCTATAATAAAAAACACAAAAGGGTAGAAGGAAAAAGATTCTTAGGCGTGTTTCAGATGCATCGGCGCGAAAAGAGCGGGGATTCTTTCGGGTCAAGATATTCAGGAGGAAAATCTTCCTACAAATATAATAAGAGGAAGAAAAGAGTAATGGGTAGAAAATTCCTTTTCTTCAGGTTAAACAAACGGGAAGGTGGTAACGATTCATTCCGTGTTTCCTTCCGTCCGTCAGGATCTTCTTATGCATACAACAAAAATAAACGCAGGGTTCTTCCAAAAAAATTCCTGTGGATATTCAGGTTGAATAAACGCGAAAAAGAAACATCATCTTTCCGCGGAGGGAAATTTAAACATGCGTTAAAGTTCAATGTTTTCAATGAACGTAAGAAACATGTTGTGCATCGCAAGTGGCCCTTCAACAGAAAGCATGAGAAAGAATATAAGAGTAAAAAGAAGCCTGAGATGGATTTATTCCCAAGAAAAGTAAGGCATTATCAAATTGGGAGCCTTTATCTGGGAAGGGATTATCCGATTAATATCCGGTATACCTCTTCGATTTTCTTTACCTGAACCACATCAATTCCGAAATTTCTTTTTTCTGATGTTTTCAGGTTGTATCCGGAAATAAATATTTTTTCGTAACCCAGTTTGACGGCTTCAGAAATGCGGTTTTCGATTTTACTGACCGGGCGAATCTCGCCGGAAAGCCCCACTTCTGCAGCAAAGCAATATTTTGACGGAATAGGAATGTCATCGTTAGATGAAAGAATGGCACTTACAATTCCCAGATCGATGGCGGGATCTTCTACACGAATACCACCGGTAATATTTAAAAATACATCTTTAACGCCCAAACGAAAACCGCAGCGTTTTTCTAAAACAGCAAGCAGCATATTTAAACGGCGCACATCAAAACCTGTTGCACTGCGTTGCGGTGTGCCGTATGCAGCAGTACTTACAAGCGCTTGCGTTTCAATTAAAATCGGACGCATACCTTCGATCGATGCAGAAACCGTTACACCACTGCAAGGTTCATCATGCTGTGAAATCAAAATTTCGGAAGGGTTTTCCACTTCTCGCAGGCCATCCGATCGCATTTCATAAATTCCAAGTTCAGAAGTTGAACCAAAACGGTTTTTAACGGAACGTAAAATACGATACATATGATTACGGTCGCCTTCAAACTGAAGCACTGTGTCGACCATGTGCTCAAGAAGTTTAGGACCTGCAATCATTCCGTCTTTTGTAATATGTCCGACAAGAATGACAGGTGTGCCTGATGTTTTTGCAAAGCGTTGCATTTCGGCGGCGCATTCGCGTATCTGAGAAACGGTTCCTGGCGAAGCTTCCACAGTTGCAGTTGACAGGGTTTGAATGGAATCGATAATGACAATATCCGGATCGAGTTCAGTGACGTGCTGCAAAACATCCTGCGTGGAAGTTTCAGTTAGAATAAAACATTGCTCATTCTTAATGCCGATACGGTCGGCACGCATTTTTAACTGTTGCTCATTTTCCTCACCCGTAACGTAAAGCACTTTATGTCCGGGCATGCGCAATGCAATTTGCAATAATAAAGTTGATTTCCCGATACCGGGTTCACCACCGATAAGTACAAGAGAACCATTGACAATTCCACCACCCAGCACGCGGTCGAATTCATTATTACCCGTAATAATTCTTTTTTCTTCCGTATTGCTGATGTCCTGAACAGGAATAGTACGGGAAGTAGTCTGAAAAGGTTTTTTACTTCCTCCGGCTGTTTTTACAACTTCCTCGATAAAGGTATTCCATTCACCACAAGAGGTACAGCGACCAAGCCATTTAGGGGATTGCACGCCACAATTCTGACAGAAAAATGCGGTTTTAATTTTGGACATCCGGCTTTTCCGGTATTAATTAGTTCTTGGCAAATTCAATGAATTCGGCAATAACACTTCCATCCAAGCGAGCCATTCGGAGCACCCTTTTATTGAGTTTGTATATTTTATATTCTTTTAAACCACCGCCATTGGAAATAGTTACCTCAAGTTTTTTTGCAGATTTCATTTGATAAGTACAGATGATTGTATCCATCTCAATTCCATTACTTGAGAAAATATAGAGGTTTTCATTGTCATAAAAATCCCAAATTTGGTTTTGGGTAGCTTCAATATCCATGTTAACCATCGTCCATCGTCCACGAATAATAGACTCAGCTCTTTTTTTGCAGGACTCGGTAACGAATAATAAGACCAGCAAACTAACAGCAATACTAATAATGAATAATCTTCTTTTCATAACCGGCAAATTCATAGACAACTTAAACGATAAATTATTCTAAGGGTTTGTAAAAATAGTAATTTTTTTTAAATGTCAACTAAGCGAAATCCTTAGAGAGTTTCTTTAATTTTATTTTCGATGGAAGTAGTAGAAAAACCGGGCACAAGCGGGAATCTGACAATTTTACCGCCATAAGACTTCACAAAATCACCCCCAACGATTTCGGATTCCTGATAATCATCCCCTTTAACAAGGAAATCGGGTTTAATAGTTTGTATAATATTGAGCGGGGTGTCTTCTTCAAAAAGAACGACCAGATCAACAAAAAATAACGATGCCAGCAGTCGAGCCCGTGCATCTTGTGGAACCAATGGGCGACTGTTGCCTTTCAGCCTTCTGACAGATTCGTCGGAGTTTAATCCGATAACAAGAATATGTCCGAGTTCAGAAGCTTTCATCAGGTAATCAATATGCCCGAAATGCAATAAATCGAAGCACCCGTTGGTAAAAACAATTTTCATTTCACGGAAGCGCCAGTAGGCAAGCATTCGCTCGAGTCCGGCCTGATCCGGAATTTTTGATTCGATCAGTTCACTTTTGTTCATTGATTTCTTTTTTGGGAGCTGTAAATGAAAGCATCATTAAAGAAAGAATTCCCACTACAACCATCATAATAACCTGTGATGTGTGGGCTACATATGCATATGTGGTTGCTGTTTGCTGTGCAATGTGATACAGGCTTGTCATTACAAGAATCACAACAGCATGATAGGTTCCTATTCCTCCGGGAACAGGTGCTACAATGCCAAGACTGCCCAGTGCCATGAGTGTTATGGCATCGCCAAAAGTAAGGAGTGTTGTTCCTGTAAGAGCAAAAAAGACGAGATAATTCATCATGGAATACATAAACCAGATGCAAATAGTGTATAACAGAAAAAGTAATTTCTGTTTCATTCTCCACAACGATTTAATTCCTTCCATAAAGCCTTTCATTAAACCCATTATTTTTTGAAATAACGGAATTTTGCGAAGGCGTGGCAAAAGAATTCGATAAAGGATATAGCAAATCAGAAAAAAACCAACAACACCAAGAATTAATATCAACGTCATACTTCCTGCACTGGAAAATTTTTGGGAAAGAGGTTCCCATAAATACTTCTGCATAAAACCACCCAGCAGTTTCAGCTGAAAAACAATGACACCGGCTATAATGGTTAATAAAACAATCATATCGAAAGCACGTTCGGCAACAACAGTTCCGAATACTTCATTCAGTGGAATGCGGTTTTGCCTGCTGATAGCGCCACAGCGAGCTACTTCACCCAGCCTGGGAATAGCAAGGTTTGCAAAATAACCAACCATTACTGCGTAAAATGTAGTAATGGTTTTCGTGGGATGACCCATCGATTTCAGCAAAAGATTCCAACGCAAAGCGCGAAAGAGGTGACTGCAAATGCCGGCAACCAGCGACATCAAAACCCAGAAATAATTGGCTTGCTTAATCTCTTCCCAAAGCTTATTCAAGTCCTGATCTTTAGTAACCAGCCACAACAAGAAGATTCCAAGTAAAAGGAAAATGAAATAATTTAAAAATTTAAAAAGTTTTTTACGCAAGGGGTTTATTTTCTAATGCTGTTTTTTTCATCCGGAAAAACGATGATGGGTTTATATTGACGGGCTTTATCCATTTCCATGGTTGCATAAGAAAGTACGATAAGCAGGTCGCCGGGTAAGGCTTTGCGGGCTGTTGCACCATTCATGCAAATAATTCCGCTTCCTCGTTTTCCGGTGATAACGTATGTTTCCAAACGTTCGCCATTATTAAGGTTAACAACCTGCACCTTTTCATTTTCAATAATATTCGCAGCATCCATTAGGTCTTCATCAATGGTAATGCTTCCAATGTAATTGATATCCGCCTCAGTCACAGTTACCCTGTGCAGCTTTGATTTTAAAACTTCTATCCACATAACGGGTGCAAAATTAATAAAATAATTCAATATTATCGATAAGCCTTACATTATCAGCCCATACAGCAGCAAAAACCCGGGGGGCTGAACTTTGATTCCAGATTTTTATGGGCTGCAGGCTTTGGCTATCTGCAATTTCGATGTATTCCACTTCCAGCGGAGGTGTTGCATTGATCAGATCCGTTGCCCATTCAGTCAATTCTTCCGGTTGAAGATTGTTTTTCATTTCTTTCAAGGCATTCAGTGTCCGAAAAATTACCGGGGCTGCTTTTCGCGCATCTCCATCCAGGCGCGTGTTGCGGGAGCTCATGGCAAGGCCGTCGGCTTCACGGACTATCTCGCAGGGAATAATATCAATAGGCATCTTCAGAAGCTCGACCATCTTCTTCACAATCATTAATTGCTGAAAATCTTTTTCCCCAAAATAGGCACGCTTTGGTTCCATGATTTCAAAAAGCCTTCGAACGACAACTGCCACACCTCGGAAATGCCCCGGTCTGTGAAGTCCCTCCATCACCTTTTCAAGTGAACCAAAAAGATATTCGCGATTATCCGGTTCTGGATACATTTCTTCAGTGGTGGGTAAAAAAACCAAATCGCATCCGGCTTTTTCCAACATTTCAAGATCCTGCTCAAAATGGCGCGGGTATTTTTTAAAATCTTCCGGATCGTTGAATTGGATCGGATTTACAAAAATACTAACGGTGCATAGAGGATTCTCCCTTTTTGCTTTTCGAACCAAAGTAAGATGGCCTTCGTGTAAAGCGCCCATGGTAGGAACAAACCCGGAAGGCATTTCATTCAAATGAATAAACTCTTTTACTTCTGCTATCGTTTTCAGTATTTTCATAAAAAAATGAGGGCGCAAAATTAGCAAATCTTCGTTGTGATATATTAAATATTACACATTTAAAAAGTTTTTTTTTTCAAAATTCTTTTTGAATATTGCACTCGATAATATTGTTTAAAGACAAACGCTGTTATAATTATAACAAAAGAGTAGAAATTTAAAACGGATACAAGTGTTTACATTAGAATCAAAGATCAACACACAGTCGGAGGAATTTAAGAAAAACAAAGAAGACTATCTTAAACTGCTCAACAAATACAAAGAGATTCACCGTGAAGTTCTGAAAGGAGAATCGGAAGACAATGTTAAAAAACATAAATCGCGCGGAAAGCTGCTGGCAAGGGAAAGAATAGACCTTCTTGTGGATCCCAATACTCCTTTTCTGGAATTATCACCATTGGCTGCTTATGATCAGTATAAAAATGGCTTTCCTTCTGCTGGAATTGTTACGGGCATCGGTCTGATTCACGGACGTGAAGTAGTCATCATTGCGAATGACGCTACTGTCAAGGGCGGAACGTATATGAAATATACCATTAAAAAGCATTTGCGTGCGCAGGAAATTGCGATGGAAAACCATCTGCCTTGTGTTTACCTTGTGGATTCAGGTGGTGCGTTTTTACCTGAGCAGGATACAGTATTTCCGGATCGTGATCACTTCGGACGTTTTTTCTTTAATCAGGCAAGGCTTTCTGCTATGGGCATTCCACAGATTGCCTGTGTGATGGGTTCGTGTACGGCAGGCGGAGCCTACGTTCCGGCTATGAGTGATGAAACAATCATTGTCAGAAAACAAGGAACGATTTTCCTCGGCGGCCCTCCACTTGTAAAAGCAGCTACTGGTGAAATCGTAACGCCAGAAGAATTAGGTGGTGCCGAGGTTCACACCTCCATTTCAGGTGTGGCTGATCATCTGGCAGAAAACGACCAGCACGCGATTCAGATTTGTCGCAATATTTTTGAATCGATGGATGTTCCAAAAAAACAAGCCATTGACATTGCACCCATCGAAGAACCTTTATACGATCCCGAAGAGTTATATGGCATTGCTCCTATTGATTTTAAAGATTTAATTGATCCGCGTGAAATCATCGCACGTATGGTTGATGGCAGTAAATTCCATGAATTCAAAGAAAAATATGCAACCACGATTGTTACCGGTTTCGCACGCATCATGGGCTATCCCGTGGGCATTATTGCGAACAACGGAGTGTTGTTTTCTGAGTCTGCACTCAAGGCGACGCATTTCATTGAACTGTGCACGTCGAAAAAAATCCCGTTGCTGTTTCTTCAAAACATAACGGGATTTATTGTTGGTAAGGACTTCGAACGCGGCGGCATTGCCAAAGACGGTGCGAAACTCGTGCATGCAGTAGCCAATGCAAATGTTCCGAAATTTACAATTTTATTCGGCGGATCGTTCGGTGCCGGAAACTATGGAATGGCGGGTCGTTCATTCAGTCCGCGCCTGTTGTTCATGTGGCCCAATGCAAAAATTTCGGTGATGGGTGGCAAGCAGGCTGCGATTGTATTAACGACTGTGAAAGAAGATCAATACCGCTCGAAAGGACAGGAACCACCCAAAGAAGAAATCGATGCACTGAGAAAAAGTATTATCGATAAATATGAATACGAAGGTTCTGCATACTATAGCACTTCACGCTTGTGGGACGACGGCATCATCGATCCTGTAGACACACGCAAAGTAATAGCCATGGGTATTGCCATGTCTCTGAATGAACAATATCCGGATCAGAAATACGGTGTATTCCGCATGTAAAAAAATTGAATTATGACAAAGTTTGAAACGATAGAATTTGAATTAAACGGAACCATAGGAACCGTCTGGATGAACCGCCCTGATGTGCACAATGCGCTCAACGAAAAAATGATTTCTGAAATTATTGAATGCTATGAAGAACTCAATACAAGAAATGATGTTCGTATAGTCGTTCTTCGCGGCCGAGGGAAATCCTTTTGTGCCGGGGCTGACCTCAACTATATGAAAGGCATTGCTACGTTTGGTTTTGAAGAAAATTATCAGGACAGTAAGCGTTTGGCAAAATGTTTTAATATTATTTACACTTGCTGTAAACCTACAATCGCCGTTGTACACGGTGCTGCCATTGGCGGAGCGAATGGCTTGCTGGCTGCCTGCGATTTTGTGTACTGCACAGATGAAACAAAATTTGCATTCAGTGAGGTGAAGCTCGGCATTGCGCCGGCTACGATTTCGCTGTATGTAACCAAACGAGTCGGTGAATATGGGTCACGCGATCTGATGCTTACCGGTAGAAGATTCACAGGCAAAGAGGCCGAGTGGTATCGCCTTGCGAATAAATCACTTCCGACAGAAGAAGTGGATGCATACGTAAATGAAATTATAAAGTCATTGCTTTCAAGCGGACCCGATGCGATTGCTGCCTGCAAAAAATTAATCTTCGATATTTCAAACAAACTGAATTTTGAAGATGCAATTGATTATACTGCGAAGACCATTGCAGAACTTCGTGCTTCCAAGGAGGGCCAGGAAGGTATGGCCTCGTTTTTAGAAAAAAGAAAACCAAACTGGGTGATTGAGTAATCTCAGTCTTTGAAAAAGAAAAATCATGGAGAAAAGAAAAATACAATTCAGTCTTGTTTATCGCGACATGTGGCAGTCGTCGGGAAAATATGTTCCGCGCGTTGATCAACTGGTACGCATTGCACCTGTCATAGTTGACATGGGATGTTTTGCCCGCGTTGAAACCAATGGCGGAGCGTTTGAACAAGTAAATTTATTATTTGGAGAAAATCCAAATACAGCAGTGCGCGACTGGGTGAAACCCTTTAATGAAGCCGGAATTCAGACGCACATGCTCGAACGTGCGCTGAATGGAATTCGTATGTTCCCCGTTCCAGCGGATGTTCGTCGCTTAATGTATAAAGTTAAAAAAGCGCAGGGCGTCGATATCGCTCGTTCCTTCTGTGGACTGAACGATCACCGCAATCTGGAACTTTCCATCAAGTATGCAAAAGAAGCAGGAATGATTTCGCAGGCAGCGCTCAGCATAACACATTCGGATATTCACACGGTTGAATATTTTATGAAAGTGGTGGATAAAGCTGTTGAGTACGGAACTGAAGAAATTTGTCTGAAGGACATGGCTGGCATTGGCCGTCCGAAAACCTTAGGCAAACTCGTTTTTGCAATAAAGAAAAAATATCCGCACATCAAAGTACAGTATCACGGACATTCAGGGCCGGGTTTTTCTGTAGCATCAACACTCGAAGTAGCAGAGGCAGGTGCCGATTATATTGATGCTGCCATGGAGCCACTGTCGTGGGGCATGGTGCATCCCGATGTGATTACATTACACCATATGCTGAAAGATGCAGGCTTCGATGTTCCATCTATCAATATGAAAGCATACATGGAAGCACGTGCATTGACGCAGGAATTCATGGATGATTTTCTCGGATATTTTATTGATCCAAAAAATCGTTACATGTCTTCTCTTATGATTGACAGCGGACTTCCCGGTGGAATGATGGGCAGCCTGATGGCCGATTTGAAAGGTGTACACAAAGGAATCAACATGGCACTTGAAGCAGCAGGACAGATGCCACTTTCCGAAGACGATCTGCTGATAAAATTATTTGACGAAGTCGCTTACATCTGGCCGCTGATGGGTTATCCTCCGCTGGTAACGCCGTTCAGTCAGTATGTGAAAAACACCGCACTGGTCAATGTTTTAAATCTTGCACAGGGAAAAGAAAGATTTGAATCGATCGATGACAACAGCTGGGATATGCTGCTGGGCAAGGCCGGCGAACTTCCCGGACCAATTGATCCTATGCTTGTAAAAATAGCGAAAGAACAGAAACGTGAGTTCTACAAAGGACTTCCGCGGGATGCATACCCCGACGTTTTGGATAAGTTCAGGAAAGAAATGAAAGAGAACGGATGGGAAACCGGTCCGGATGATGAAGAATTATTTGAATTCGCTATGCATGAAACGCAGTATCGTGATTACAAATCCGGTGTTGCAAAAAAACGTTTTGAAGAAGAAATTGCAAAAGTAAAAACCCCGCAAAAAACAATAGCCGTGAAAGAAAATCAGGCCCCCAACCGCAGCAATTACAGTAAAAAGGAACTTACTCCTGAAATGGCCATCGCTGCATTTTCAGTTTACACACTGAATACTTCAAAGCTGATAACTCCTGCTATTCCTGTCGTATACAACGTATGGAAAAATATTGGCTACTGGAGAAATCAGAAAGACATCATTATTCAGCTTGATGGAAAAGATGTAATCGTTACTATTTTGAATCAAAAGGAAAACGAATACGATTTATACATTTCCGGAAATGAAATTAAAGCTACACTCTTGTATATTGACAAAGGCGAAGCAGATGTATGTCTGAACGGAGAAAATTATTTCGCAAAAATTGCTGTTGCAGAAAAATCAATGATGTCGGTTACTGTAAACGGAAAAAAAATCGAAATGAAACGCAATGATTTGCTGGAAGGTATTGGGGCAATGGCAGGCTCTGGTGGTGCATCCGGAAAAGATGGCAACATCATAAAATCACCGATGCCCGGAAAAATTTTCAAGCTGCATGTGAAGGATGGAGACAAGGTGATGAAAGGTGATGTGCTGCTTGTAGTGGAATCGATGAAGATGGAAAACCGCATCGTTTCGGTCAGAGATGCCGTTATTAAAAAAGTAAATGTCTCATTGAATGATATGATTGAAGCATCAACTGCGTTGATCGTGCTTGATGACACTAAATAGAGTTTGTCCATAATGTCCGATAGCCGCGTTACTCTCGAATTGAAAACAATCATTTGCAAAAGCAAACTCTCTGATTTTCAATTCTTCGAAAGCCTTGCTCTCGAACATTCTGAACTAAACTCTCGACTTTATATATAGACACTAAATAATTTGTATAACCTTAACAAAAATAAGTATGGATTTGGAACTTAGTCAGGAACAGAAATTTATTCGTGAATCAGTGCGTGATTTTGCGGAACGCGAAATAAAACCAATTGCACAGGAACTGGATGAGAAGCAGGAATTCTCGATTGAAACAACCCGGAAAATGGGTGAAATGGGATTGTTTGGAATGATCGTTTCGCCGGATTATGGCGGTCAGGGACTGGATTACATTTCTTATATCATTGCCGTGGAAGAATTGGCACGTGTAGATGGATCGCAGGCTGCTACTGTGGCTGCGCACAATTCGCTCGGCGTAAATCCGCTGTATTATTTTGGTTCGGAAGAACAAAAAAAGAAATATGTGCCACAACTTTGCACAGGTGAAGCCCTTTGGGGATTCGGCCTGACAGAACCCGATGCAGGCTCAGATTCAAGAGCTACAAAAACAAATGCAATACTTAAAGATGATCAGTGGACAATTAACGGATCGAAAATATTTATCACCAATGCATCTTCTGATATTTCTATTGGTTCAACAGTGCAGGTTGTTTCGGGCGAAGCAAACGGGAAAAAAGAATTCTCTGCACTTATTGTTGAACGTGGAACTCCGGGCTTCACAGCAAAAACAATGCACGGTAAAATGATGTGGCGTGCATCGAACACTGCAGAATTATATTTTGATGATTGCAAAATTCCTGCTGATTACATTCTGGGAAAACGTGGCGATGGTTCGAAGATCATGCTGCAAACGCTTGACCACGGCCGTTTATCAATTGCTGCGATGGGACTCGGATGTGCGCAGGGTTGTTTTGAAATGGCGAAGCAATATGCACAGGAACGCATTCAGTTCGGTGCACCTTTGAACAAAATTCAGGTGGTAGCCAACAAGCTTGCTGATATGGCACTGAAAATTGAACTTGCACGCAATCTGCTCTACAAGGCATGCTGGTTGAAAGATACAGGAAAGCCATTTGCAAAAGAAGCAGCTATGTCGAAATTATATTGTGCAGATATTGCCAATGATGTTTCTTATGAATCACTTCAGGTACACGGCGGTTATGGTCTGATGAAAGATTATCCGATTGAACGTTTCTACCGCGACCAGCGTCTGTTACAGATTGGCGAAGGCACTTCGGAAATTCAGAGAATGGTGATATCAAGATATGTAATTGAAGAAGGTTGATTCTTTAAAAATTTATTTGAAAACAAAAGATGAAAATATATGAGTAAAGTAGTAAAAGACGCAAAGGAAGCATTACAGGGCCTCACCGACAGCATGACGGTTATGTTCGGTGGATTCGGCCTTTGCGGCATTCCTGAAAACTGCATCAATGCGCTGGTGGAAGCCGGCATTAAAGATCTGACCTGCATTTCAAACAATGCCGGTGTGGATGATTTCGGCCTCGGTCTTCTTTTAAAGAAGCATCAGATGCGCAAAATGATCGCTTCGTATGTAGGCGAAAACAAAGAATTCGAACGCCAGTTACTGAGCGGTGAATTGCTTGTGGAACTGATTCCGCAGGGAACATTGGCTGAACGCATTCGCGCGGGTGGCGCGGGAATCCCGGCCTTTTATGTGCCTGCCGGTTATGGTACTGAAGTGCAGGGAGACAAAGAAGTGCGTGAATACAACGGTAAAATGCATGTGCTCGAAATGGGCATACGCGCTGATTTCGCCATCGTGAAAGCCAAATACGGCGACACGCGCGGCAACTTAATTTACAACTGCACCGCGAATAATTTCAATGCACCCATGGCTACTGCCGGAAAAATTACCATTGCTGAAGTGGAGGAGCTGGTTCCTTTCGGCGAGCTGGATCCCAACCAGATTCACACTCCCGGAGTTTATGTGAAACGCATTTTCCAGGGCAGCAATTATGAGAAGAGAATTGAATTTACAACGACGAAAAGTTGACGGATGACCGATGCTGGATGCTGGAAATGGAAATCAAAAAAAGCCCGATGACCGATGCTGGAAAAGGAAGTAATAATATGACTGAAAAAATTAATGAAGCTAGCTTTAAATTTGAGAAATTAATTATCTGGGAAATGTCTATGGAGTTTGGAGAAAATATATTCAACCTTTCGAAAACATTTCCTAAAAATGAAATGTATAACCTTTCATCTCAGATTTGCAGAGCTTCAGATTCCATAGCATTGAATATTTCTGAGGGATCAATCGGACAATCAAATCTTGAATACAAAAGATTCATTAATTATTCTATTCGATCTTTAGCGGAAGTTGTCACCTGTTTACATAAAGCAAAAAGAAGAAAATACATTAAGGATGATGAATTCACAAAGTATTATCAATTTTCTTTTCATCTAATGAACATGTTGATTGCTTTCAAGAAAAAAATTATTTCGGACATTGGTTCAAGAAAAAATAACGAAAAGTAGAAAGCTTGGTTTTCGGGCATCAGGCACCGGACATCCAGCAAAAAAGTAATAAAGTAATAAACGAAAAAAATAAAGATATGGCACTCGATAAAAACGGAATCGCAAAACGTATCGCGCAGGAACTACGTGACGGATACTATGTAAATTTGGGTATCGGAATTCCCACGCTGGTGGCAAACTACATTCCCGAAGGAATGGATGTGGTGCTCCAATCAGAAAACGGTTTACTGGGTATTGGCCCATTTCCGACAGCGGAAAATGTGAACCCAGATCTGATAAACGCAGGAAAACAAACGGTAACCTATATGCCCGGTGCAGCCTTTTTCAGTTCTGCGGAAAGCTTCGCTATGATTCGTGGCGGACATATTGATCTTACGGTGCTCGGAGCTTTTGAGGTGACTGACAAAGGTGACATTGCAAGCTGGAAAGTTCCCGGCAAACTCGTGAAAGGCATGGGCGGTGCTATGGACCTCGTGGCTGCTGCAAAAAATATTATTGCTGCTTTGATGCATACAGACAAAGATGGAAATTCAAAACTGCTGAAACAATGCACACTTCCGCTTACCGGCGTAAGCTGTGTAAAGCGCGTGGTTACTGACCTTGCTGTGATTGATATTACACCGCAGGGATTCAAACTGGTGGAATGTGCGCCCGGCGTAAGTGCCGAACAGGTGAAGAATGCAACAGCTGCACCGCTAATCATTGAAGCGAATGTGCCGGAGATGGTGTTGTGAAATTTCATTTTCGCTTTGCGCCCTTTGCTAAAACTTTGCGCTCCGGGTTTGCGCGCGTTTGTAACGCGTGCTAATCAAAAAATATTGAAGACAAAATCACAACCTGAAAAATCAATAATGTAAATCATATGAACTATCCAAAGAAAGTTACAATCGGAGACATCACGGTGCGTGACGGTTTCCAGCATGAGGAAATTTTTATTCCTACCGAAGCAAAACTGTGGGTGCTTGAACAACTCATACTCGCCGGTTTCAAAAACATTGAATGTACAAACCTTGGAAATCCGGCAGGGATGCCACAGTTCAAGGATGCCACCGAACTGATGAAGGGTATTCGTGGAAGTAAAAAAGTTGCACATCTCTTAAAAGATGTTTGCCTTACGAATGTTACTATTCGTGAAAAGGCCATTGAACGTGCCATTGAAGACAAGAAAAATGGATATGGTCCTGATAGAATTCTTGTCATGGTTTCTACAAGTGAATCGCATCACAAGAAAAATTCCGGACTTTCGCTTGCAGATTATTTTAAAATGTGCGAAAAGTATATTCCTATGGCACATGATGCAGGAATCAAGGTAAACGGTACTGTTAGCACCATCTGGGGCTGTCCGATTGAAGGCCCGACCGAAATGAAAAAAGCCATTGAGTTTACCAAACGCTGGTTTGACATTGGTGCGGATGATGTGGAACATGCCGACCACGATGGTTCTGCATCACCCGATCGCGTGTATCAGTATTACTCCATGTTGCTCGAAGCGCTTCCAACGCCTGAAAAACACATTGTGCATTTTCACACCACACGTGGCTGGGGATTAGCAAATGTACTTGCTGCATTACAAGCTGGTATGACACATTATGAATCGACCATGGGCGGCATTGGCGGACAGCCAGCCAACTTTGTCAGTGGTATTCCTGTAGCCGGAACCGGTTCGTATTACTACAAAGATCCCAACATTGTCGGTTTAGTTCAGACAGAAGACATGGTTGTAATGATGGATGAAATGGGCATTGATACGGGTCTTGATATTGACAAGGTTTTGGATGTCGGACGCATGGTGGAGCGCATAGTAGGTCGCAAGCTACGTTCGGAAGCCAATAAAAACGGAAGGATTCCGAAGAATTTATCGGGAAGAAAGTAAAAAGTTCGAAGTCAGAAGCCCGAAGTCCGAAATGGAAGCCTGACGCGCAAGCCAGCGCCTTCTGGAAGATGGATGTCGGATGCTGGATGCCAGAAATGGAAAGCATTCGCGCAAACCGGCCCCTTCTGGATCTGAATTCTTATTGCCGGAAGCCCGAAGCTTGAAGCCAGAAATGGAAAGCATTCGCACAATCCGGCGCCTTCTGGATGTGAATTTACCCATAAACTACCGCCTGACAAGCGGGCAGGGATGCAGGATTCGGCCTTAATCAGTGCCAGAGGCTGGAAGACTGAAGACCGAAATGGAAGCCTGACGCACAGGCCGGCGCCTTCTGGAAGATGGATGCCGGATTCAGCCGTAATCAGTGCCATGGGTACGACATGTTATTAAGTCAGAAGACCGAAGCGGAATAAAATAAAATCCCGGCAGTGAAAATTTGTCGGGATTTTTATTTAAATTTTTATCTTTGATTTTCATCATCAAACTTTTCTGAAATGGAAAACGAAGTCACACAAATCGCCCGTAAAATAAGCAACATGGTGAAGATACGCTTTCTCATCATCACCGTTTTGTTTTCATTTGTGTTTTCATTTTCAAAAAAAGTTTTTCTTTTTTATAAAGACACCAGCGATATTTCCGAGCTGCGGATCATGGGCTGGGTTATTCTGCTGGCGGTATTATGCGAAGCTTTTGGCGTGTATCTGAAAGCACCCTTTATCGGAAGACGTTCCAAAGTGGATACGCCGATTCTGATGCTTGTCTTTCGCCTTTTCACGTATTTCTTTTTACTGATGATGGGCATGGGGCTGGCCTTTATTGATTCGAACGGTGAAATGAAAATATGGGCATTTGGCTTAGGTGTCTTCCTCAGTTTTGTGTGGTCGTTCGCTTCTTATTTTATTATTGATTCAAGAAAAAAAATAATCCTTCCGCAAAGCAGAAATTATTTGGAAACTGTTGCTGATATTCTGCTGCTTATCTACAGCTGCGTTTTCATGACATTCACCTGGGAGTTTCTTTGCACCGGCAGTTTTGGCGAATCCATTCTAGGACTCAGTGCCGATGTGGCTAAAATCATACTGCAATGCATGGCGTTCCTATTGTTTGCCATCATGTACATTGCTGCAAATTATATGCATTGGCTCGAACGATCGATGATTATTAAAACAACCTTCGATAAATTTCTGATGTTGTTTTTGCTGATGATTACCTATGTGCTGGCTATATCGTAACGGCTGAACACTACAACAGGCCGGGTGAGGAGTGTATACTTATCAATGAGCGCGTAACACTTTTCAAAAAGGGGTATACACTTATCAATAGACGCTGTACACTTATCAATAGACGCGATACACTTTTAAATGAAGAGTGTACACATATCAATAGACGCGGTACACTTATCAATAAAGAGTGTAGACTTATCAGAGAGAATATTATCCTGCGCACAGGCCTTTTTACCTGGTGGTTATAGCTTGCACACTGGCTGTTATTCGGACTCCTTTATTGTTTTTTATTGTGTCCTCATGCTTTCGGCCTTTGGCCTCAGGTGCGCGCCGGGCCCGGCGGCGCGGGGATTCCACCTTTTCTTAAAGTATTTTTGTTTTTCCAGCGCGCATGGCAAGTTTCGCGTCGCTCCATCGACGCGACCCGCTTTCTTCGCATTACTCGCTCCCACTATCCAAGCGCAAGCTTGCTCGTGCTCTCGGCCTTTGGCCTCGGGTGCCCGAAGAAAGCAGGCAAAGAAGGTCTAGCGGCGTAAAGCCTGCTCGTGAAAACTGCAGTGCAATTTTATTCACATATTATTTATTTTCAATTGTGTTCATTAGCTCATCCGCATTCGCGGATTCGGTTCCCCGAAAAAGAACTCCTCACTGCGTTCGTCAAACACCTTTTTCTTAGCTCGTGGCTTCCACAAAAATTGCACTTTGTTTTCTTAACTCACATTCTTTAATGCCGCATTACTAAGATGTAGTTGCTGCGCAACGATTGTTTGAGCTCCGAAGGAGCGATTTGGCTTGCTTTTGACGTACATATGAATGTGCGTTGTTTTTCAAAATATAGTTGTTGCGCAACTTATTTCTTGGGAGGGAAAAGGAAAAAAAAAGTACAAATATTTATGGGTGTAAAATACTATGACAGGGGGTGTGAACGTTAATGTATTGAAAACCGTTATGTGACTGACGGCTTCTTAGTATTAACCAATAATTAATTTTAATTATGAAAAAACTAACTGAAAACCGATTAGGGCGCATCAAGCGGGTCAAGGATCTGCTCAGCGCCAACATGCTGCATTTTGCAGCATTTCCGGCTTTGATGGACATTATTAACCTCTTCTTCGCCAAAACGGCGGAACTCTTTAGTATTCTCGGAAAGATTGAACTCAGCTTAACGGGCTATGCCAAGGACAAAGGCCACATACGCACCCGTGCAATAGACGCGACGTTGCGGCTGAGCGGAGTGATTGAATCGTATGCGGATTCGGTGAGTAACGATGTGCTTTTTGATAAAGTGCATGCCAGTGAATCGACACTGATCCGGATACGGGATGATGAGCTAGGAATTCATTTTCAATCGCTGCTGGAAATCGGAAATGAATATTCAGGTGACCTGATTCCATACGGGTTCCAACCTGTAGATCTTTCGAACTACAGTGCTTTGGTGACTGAGTATAACGACTGGACGCAGAGGCCGAGTGAAGCCCGGACGCACCGGCACGAGTTGGGTGTGCAGGCTGAAGGGCTGCTGCGTGAGCTTGAAACACTGATGCGCCGCCGGATGGACGGGCCGATGTTTACACTGAATGCTACGGAACCGTTGTTTTTTGCCGAATACAAAGCTTCAAGGAGGATGATACGCACAGGCAGCCGTAAGCGGAAGACAGCCGAAGAAACTACAAGCGGATACCTTAACGTATCGGTACGCAGTGCAACGGACAACGTGATCATTGAAGGTGCGAAAGTATATGTGGACAGAGAGCTTATTGAGGAAACTGACGATGATGGCGAAACTCAGGATAAGCTACTGACAGAGGGAGTACACAGCGTAAAAGTAGAAGCCGAAGGGTATGTGACGTATGAAGGCAGTGTGAACATTGAGAAGGGTGAAGAGCTTATACATGAAGTGATTCTGGAGCTGAAGGCGGTGACGCCTGCATCGGAAGATGAAACGACTGGTGAATGATTGCCGGATGCCGGATGTCCCCCGCCTGACCGGCGGGCAGGGATGCCGGATTCAGCCGTAATCAGTGCCAGAGGCTGGAAGACTGAAGACCGAAATGGAAGCCTGACGCACAGGCCGGCGCCTTCTGGAAGATGGATGCCGGATTCAGACGTAATCAGTGCCAACGGCACGAAATATTTGTAGCACCGAAAAGGAGAGAAAACAGGAGTGCCGTCAGGTACGACATGTTATTAAGTCAGAAGACCGGAGACGGAAGACCGAAACAATAATAAAAAAAATCCCGGCAGATGAAATTTGTCGGGATTTCTTATTAACGAATTAATTATGGGTACTCATTTTTTATTTCAATAATTCAATTTTCTTCATGATCGGTCTTGCATTTGCAGTTTGAACAGATACATAATACATCCCGTTTGAACAGGCTGATAAATCAATTGAAAGAAGATTCTTTTGTTGCAAAATCTGGTGACCGTAAATATCATAAACCAATATTGTGAAATCACGATTGTTTAAATAATCACTTTTTATTTCAATCGTTCCGTTTGTTGGATTCGGGAAAAGTGTGAGTGAGGCAGACAAAGCGTCTTCGGAGATTCCAACCGGACCCACTGTTACCGTTACACTGGCTTCGTCCGAACAGCCCAGGGCCGTGTTGGTAACCGTTACTGTATACGTCGTGGTAACGGTGGGAGCATCCGTTGGGTTCGACAGTGAGGAACTAAATCCTGCAGGGCTTGATGACCATGCGTATGAATAGGTCGGACTGGTTTCTGAAGGGGAAATGCCGGCTGCAGTCAGTGTGATCGTTTGCCCGGAAGAAATATTAACGGAAGAGGCTGTCAGCGTTGCATGCGGTCCTCTCACGTGGCACTTGTCATACCGGATGGCGCTGGCCGGAGAGCCACTTACGGTTTTGTTCCAGATGCTTGTTCCTGCTGAATTGATTTCATATAAGTAGCCAGAGTTAGATAAACAGACCAACATATTCCCGTTGGGTAACTGTTGTGATGAACCATTGCTGAATGTATTTGTAGTGCTGGTATGCCTGTAGGCATATGTTGTGGGAGGCATTGCTGATCCAGGCGTATATGTGTAGGTATATCCACTATATGGAGGAACAATAATATCAACACAGGACTTTCCACCGGTACCGCCTCCATTGTTAAAACCGCATAAATAATTGGGATAATTGGGATTATCACTTGAAATCCAATGAGCATCATGAACAACATTGAAAACAGTTGTCCCTGTTACACCATAAGCATTCGGATTTCCCCAGCGATAAAGAAAGTCTCCGCCTTTTCCTGAGTTTCCGCCTGTATGACCTGCTGCTTCTGCAGTAGTTGTGCTATGGTCAATCACATAAATTTCATTCATTGTACGTGAACTGAAAGTAATCTGATCCAAAGTTTCATTATAATCTAAACCATTCATATGAACCCAGTCTTTAGCAGTGTTGTAATTAATATTCAACCATTGTGGGTTTGTTGTAAAATCTGTTACATAATGGGGCTTTGTTGAACTTGTATTCTGGCATATATGATCCCATAGTTTCCATTCCCATACAATATTTCCAGTAGTTGCACCGGTAGGTTGTACTTCAATCAGCTTCTCAGACCATATGGTAATATTTTGAGAACATCCTGCGGTAGTTGCTTCAGTTCCTGATTTTACTTCGTAGCAAGTCATCAGCACATTCCCATTCGGCATTGGATGAATGTCATGATGCAAACAATAGGTAGTTGATGAGTAAACAAAATCCCAAACAACAGTTCCGTCCCAAAGAGTTTTCTGCACTTCTCCGGTCATACCACCTCCGCTTAGAGAATTTCCTGAGCGTGCTATAGCCCTTAATAATGTATCTCCATGAAGTAAATAATGCGAAAATCCGCTCTTGGCGGTTGAACTGAAAGTCCAAGTTTTGTAAGTGGTTCCGCTTGTGTCTATGAGATAGACCGAAGAGTTATTGATGGGTGCATACAGCGTGTACAGCCCCCACTGCTGTGAACGGGCTGATAATGTCATCAGACATAATAATGTGATAAAAGCGAAGATCTGTTTTTTCATGTTTGAAGTATTAAATTTGTGTAAAATTAATGTCACCTCTATCTGAATCAAAATAGATTCAGCACAGAGGTTTTTTGCTTCTACAGAATTCGCAGATTTATATACGAGTTTCGAAATCATTTCATAAAGTCCAGATAATAAATTGATTTGAATTGTAGTTATTTATAACTTTGTTTCAGAAATGAGTTCTGAATCTGAAATAAAAATTACCGAATCGCCCCGCGATGCCATGCAGGGTATGACGGCTTTTATCCCGACAGAAAAAAAAGCAGCATACATCAATGCATTGCTGCAGGCTGGTTTCGATACGATTGATTTTGGCAGTTTTGTTTCGCCCAAAGTAATTCCGCAGATGGCTGATACTGCTGAAGTGCTGGCTCGTTTGAATTTTTCATCATCTTCAACCCAACTGATGGCATTGGCTGCAAGTGCCCGTGGTATTGAAAAAGCAGCATCGCATGAAGCCATTTCAAAAATTTCATTTCCCTTTTCAGCATCTCCTGAATTTCTGAAACTCAATACAGGTTTGTCCATCGATGAAGCGCTCGACTGCATTGATGCGGGCATGGAGTTGTGCGATAAAACCCGAAAAGAATTTGTGGTATACCTCACCATGGCGTTTGGAAATCCGTATGAAGACAAATGGGATCCCGATCTGATTTGCGAACAGGTGTTTCAACTGCAGCGCATGGGAATACGCAGCATACCGCTTTCCGACATAACCGGCGAAGCAGATGAACAAAAAATTCATGATGTGTATTCCTTATTGATGCAAGAATTTGAGAAATGCGAATTCGGTTTACATCTGCACAGCGATGCACAAACATGGCGCACAAAACTCGATGCAGCATGGGCTTGCGGCTGTCGCTCCTTTGATACTGTATTAGGTGGTTTTGGCGGATGTCCTATGACAGGAAAAGAATTAATGGGGAATCTAAACACACTTGATTTGTTGGGTTTTTGTAAAGAAAAAAATGCGGCTTCAGGTATAAATTTGGATTCCTTGGCCCAAGCAGTAGAAACAGGGAAATTAATTTTCGATACATACAATAAAACGCAGGAATAAATAAGTAAATCCACTAGGTTGTATTTATATTATTGTTCTAAATTGCATTTGCTTTTTCACCCATCATTTCTTTTTCATGAAAATTAAAAAATTCTTTCTGATAATTGTTTGCTTAATATGTTCGGGCAATGTTATCTATGCGCAGAATAAAAAGGATTCTCTGCTTGCGGTACCCGATAAGGTTTTTGGATTTTGTGTTCCTTCATTGAATGAAAACCCCGCTGGTGCAGGGTTCTTTAATCAACATTGTTTAAATATTTCAGGTTTTGCTCTATCACCGGAAATGCCCGAATATCCCTATTCAGGAGGCATTTCTTACGATGCAGCACCCTTGAAATCGAAGCGCTGGGGAATAGGAGCGGATTATTCTTATTATCGTTTCAGCAACAGAAAAATTAATTCTGGAACGCTTGCATTTTCGTATTTGAAAAAATGTAAAGAGAACAAAATGTATCTTAGGGCAGGTGTCTCCTTATCTTACATCGATCATTCCAACGATTATAAAAGCGCATACTATTTCGGGGATATGGTTGACCCCGTTTATGGATTTGTGTATGCCACCAGCGACATGTATTATTATCATAAGGATACATCAGAGTATGCCGGTGTGTATCCGAATGCAGGTGTCTGTTTGTATGGTAAGAATTTTCTTCTGGGAATTTCCGCAAAAAATATTTTTCAGATTTATCTGGAAGGTGATTCTGCGAAAGTGGAAAACAAACCGGGTTATCTCTCAAAACCGTCCATTCGTGAATCCTTTGCATACAGTATTGTAATTAACTCGTCATTTTCAGTCATTCCCAAATTAGACTTAAATATTTCACAACACGGGTTTACAACAATTCCAGCAGTCATGTTATCATGGAAAAAAATGCTGATGTGTTCATTATCATACACACCGTACAGGGCGATCTATACTGGAATAGGATTTCAATGGAAAAACAGATTTATGTTTACTGCTTCATCTGGTTTTTGTCTTGATAAAGAAGTAAGAGAAGCTTTTGGACTTTCCGGTATTAATACAGGATTGCGTATTCAACTTTAATATTGAATCATGAAAACGATATTCACATTCATTTCCATTTTGATCATTTTGATTTCTTTTAATGCATGCAGAAAAGAAACGGATCATACGAAGATTATTTATATTCCCGATATGTTCACACCCAATAATGATGGTGTCAATGATTACTTCTCTCCCAAAGGGTTTGCGCTTGATAGTATGATCAAGTTTAAAGCCCGTATTCTGAATGAAAATAATGAACTCGTTTTTTCATCTGAGAAAACCTATGTGTGGGATGGAAAAGACAGGAACGGGAATTTCTGCATTACAGGAAATTATTTTTACTCCTTCTGGTTTCATTTTTCTGATCAGACGAAGGAAAGGTTTACGGGTGTTGTGAGATTAAATTAACTGCTTTTGCCTTATTTCACCAGTTTCATTTCACCACAACTCGTTCCATCAACCGAAATATCTAGCACATAAACACCTTTTGAAAATTCGGGTAATTGTAACTGAAATTTTCTGGCCGGAGGAAAAGGCAGTGAAGTTTGATATACAGTTCTACCTGTTATATCATTTATATGAACTAAGATTTCATTACCCGGCTGACACGACAACATAATATTTAATCTGTCAGAAACCGGATTTGGAAAAGCGCTGAACGATACTTCTTTTTCAATCTTTTGAGTTCCCAAAAACTCAGGTCCTATTCTGATATTATAAATTGCTCCTCTGTCAGTTCCTCCGTCGTCATCACAACTTGCACCCACCGATAAGTTGTACCTTTGCGAAAAGGATGTTTCTGGTACAAACGAAAGCCCGGAACCAAAAGCATCTTCATCATCCAGTTGCCCTGTAAATCCAGTTGTCCCGGAACATAAAAGCGAACAAGAATTGACAGTGCCATCAGTATTTAATGAAAGAATCCATACTCCACCACGATTATACCCGGTAAAATCATTTGAATGAGAAGATACAGCCAGTTCATATTTCCCATCACCTGTAATATCTACACCGGAAGAGACAACACATCCCAAAAAATCGTATGCATTCAGATAAGCAGGAAAATTGCTACTGTTATTACAAATTTTGGTATGTGATTTTACGGTTCCATTAGAGTTCAAAAAAAGGATCCAAACAGCACCTGCCTGATAAGCGCTCTGGCAATCATAAATTGCACCCACTGCAAGATCATTGACTCCGTCTCCATCTAAGTCGCCAATGTTTGCAACGCCTCTCCCAAAACGATCATTATCATTTATGATTCCCGTGAAACCCCCACTTGTTGAACTGATCTTAGAATAAGAGTGAACCATTCCAGTATTCGTAAGACTAAGAATCCAAACAGCACCTCTGTATAATCCACCATCACTGAGTGCACTAGAACCGACTGCAATTTCAATGTATCCGTCATTATTGAAATCATTCATCAAGTCAATGCTTATTCCAAAATGTGAGTTACCACCCAGGTATCCAGTAAAATTTCCCTGAACCGAATTAATTTTCTGATATGATTTTACGGATCCGTTGGCATACAGGAATAAAATCCATATAGCACCTTCGTTATATGCTCCTTCGTCATCAGTCCATGATCCGACAACTAAGTCGGGTATTCCGTCTCCATCTAAATCGCCCAGCGTCCCCAATGAATAACCAAAGAGGGCTCCGTTGTTAAGCGGATATGTGAAATTTCCAGAAAGATCACTGATTTTATGTCCTCCTTGAATCGTTCCGTCAGCGTTCATGTTTAAAATGAAGACCGCACCTTTATCTGTGCCCCCATCATCATCAAACGGAACACCAACTGCGATGTCAGATACACCATCACCATTCATATCTCCAATTCGTTTTACCTCGTGAAATTTATCGTAATCACTTAGGTTTCCGTTTGCATCGGAAATTTTTACGAAATTTTGTATGCTACCCACATTTTGGGCGATAGCGGATAGGCTGAGAAATATGAATGGAAAAAGTATTAAACGTTTCATGGTGGTGCTATTCAGATCGTAAATTCATAAGTGCAAGGTAATAATAAAATAGTGTATTATATATTTGTAAATCACAAAACAAAAATAAGACAAGAAAATCTTAATAATAGTTGTATGCCCTACTATTGAATCCCCAATTTCTTTTTACATCCTTCACACAACTGCTTCTTCTCAGTGTCCACAGTGCGAATGGTCCCTGCAGCGTCTTCCATCATGCAGGTTTTGGTGGGGCAGTGGGGCAGACCAAAGTTGTGTCCTAATTCATGCAGAAATACTTTAGAAAATCTTTCACGAAAAAGACTGTCGGAAGTGCCGGCTTTTTTTAATCGGAAAGTAGATACAACGCAGGAAGGTCCCGGCATATAGCCCAATCCGAACACACCCCAGTCGGGGATATCATCTTTGGTTGTTGAAATATCCTGATTCGTAAAACCCAAAATATAATTTACATCTTTCGGTTGATGTTCAATCAACCAGTTCAGCAAAGAGTCGGCACGCCAGCGATTGCGGGGGCTGTACCACGCCATCTTGGGTAAAGGTTGTGAACTTAGTTTAGAAACTTTACAGGTGTAAAACTTCTCGATCTCAATCTTGGCAAAGGATACAAGAGCTGTGTCAAAATTGCCAAAGGGTTGAATGGCAATGGTTGTTTCAAAATACTTTTTATCACCTGTCTTCGGCGTTGCTTTTTCATGGCGCGTTTCCGCTGATGGTTGCAAACATGAATCAAAAGCAAAAAGACCCAAAACGAAAAGTGCAAATTTGTATTTTCGTATAACGTTTAACGTATTACGCATAACGATTTAATTTACGATGTGCAAAGTATTCCCGCTGAGTATCGTCTGATATGCCTTCATGGGCAGTGTAGCCGGTTTATTTGTAGGAGTTCCGTCGGTAATAATATATTTGGAACCACAACAGGAATCCCACACTTCAAGTCCGGAAGTCATCACCGTGAGGCGGCAATCATTGTCTGGATCATAGGTGCAGGAACGGTCGTATGCTTTGAACTCATCAATAGAACGACGGTAAACAATGATCCCTTTGTTTTTATATCCTCCGGTGACATAAACATAGCCCCCAACGGCATTCAGATTTGTATAAACATAAGAGTTCAGATCAATGTAAATATCTACAGCAACATCGGGTACACCGTCTTTGTCCTTTTTGCAGGAAAGCACTCCCAATAAAAGGAAGCAAATTGTGATGGGAATTAAATATTTTTTCATGGTTGATCCGAAAAGTTACTGGTAAACCGAAATGAATTTCCGTCGAAGAGGCCCTGATCGCTGAGTTTTAATTCAGGAATCACAAGCAGTGTCATAAATGAAAGTGTCATGAAAGGTGCATGCATCTGCGAACCTAATTCTTTTGTTTTTGCTCCGATCGATTCATAAAGCATCGCAACATGATGAGCGTCATCTGCCGACATAAGGCCGGCCACTGGCAGCGGCAACACATGTTCCTCTTCACCATTGATAAGTGCAATGCCTCCGCGTGAATCCACAAGAAGATTCACTGCGCGCACCATATCTTCATCGGTAGCACCTACGCAGACCAGGTTGTGACTGTCGTGCGCAACGGTAGAGGCAATGGCTCCATGTTTAAATCCAAAGCCGCTGATGAATGCAATGGCCGGTTTTGCTTCTTTATAGCGATTGATGACAATCATTTTTAAAACATCACTTTCGGTGTCGCTGACAACAAAACCATTTTCAATGCGGGCTGCACGCGTTTCGTTTTTTGTGATCAGCTGCCCGTCAATCGCACCGATAACACGAATAATATTACTTTCAGCGGGAAGTGCAATATCATCCTTTGTGATTTTATTTGCACGAAAAATATTCGGACTTTCTTCTTCAACGCGCTCAATAAGGCTTTTGCCGTTTTCCGAAACTTTAAATCCGTTGATATAAGTTGCACTTACTTTAAATTCTGAAAGATTATTAACCACCGCAATGTCGGCAGGTTCGCCCTGTTGCAGCAATCCTACGGGAAGTCCGTAATGCATCACCGGAATAAATGTCAATGCGCGAATTACATTCATTGCATCATAACCCTGAGATACGGCGCGGGCTGCCACATCATTCATATGTCCCCGCATCAGGTCGTTGGGATGCCGGTCATCACTACATAACATCACATGATCGGGATGTGTATTCAGTAATTCTGCAAGGTCATCAAAGTTCTTAGCAGCGCTTCCTTCACGAATCTGAATCTTCATGCCGTTGGCAATTTTATCCATCGCCTCTTGCATTGTAAAACATTCGTGATCGGTGGAAATGCCGGCTGCAGCATATTTTGCAGCATCCTTACCTGTCAATCCGGGCGCGTGTCCGTCAACCGGTTTGTTATATTTTTTTGCAAGGGCAAGTCTGGCAAGCACTCCCGGATCATCCTGCAGAACCGCCGGGAAATTCATCATTTCGGCCAGATAATGTACATCAGGCATGGCAAGCATTTCCTCGGTTTCTGCTTCTTCAAACAAAGCGCCGGAAGATTCATAGGGTGTTGCATGCACACAGGAAGGGGCACCGAAAAAAAATTTAAAAGGAACCTTTTTCCCGTTCTGGATCATAAAGCGAACACCATCTACACCAAGCACATTGGCAATTTCATGTGGATCAGATACGGTGGCTACAGTTCCATGAACGCAGGCAAGTCGCGCAAATTCAGAAGGAATAAGCATGGAGCTTTCCACGTGAATATGAGAATCCACAAAACCCGGAAGAATGTATTGATCGGAATCGTTTTCCGATTCTTCAATCTGTGTAATTACGCCGTTAGTAACATGAACGGTTCCTTTGAAAATCCTTCGATTGAGAACGTCAACAATATTTCCCGACAATGTAAAATTTTCCTGCTTCATACGATTTATTAGGAAGAGTAAAATTACTAAAAATGTAGATAGGAAGTTATACGCTTAAAAAGCAATCGTTTTGGTAAGTATTTTAGAAAATCTTTTGCCACCAAAGCACGAAAACACTAAAGAGCACTAAAGTGTATCGATCGGATAAAATAATTGATGCAATAGTAACTGCTCAATTCTTAATATGCCACTTCAATTCGTCACCTTTGGCAGTAACATCCACGTCATAGGTGAAGTCCTTTCCGCTTTCGCTGGTTTTCAGAACACCGGTATAGTTGTCACCTTCGGTGGGTGTGAGTGTAAAATCAACCACCTTGATGTCAATACCTTTTTCTTCCGATTTATCTTTCAGTGTTTCTTCGATGCTGGACCTTACCTTTTGTTCAACATCCTTTGTGGACGGTTTGCATGCAACCGCGAGCAGCAGGCATATCCCGGCGAAGAATGCAAGCGCAGATCTGGTTTTCATTATACAGTGTTTTTATAAGCTGGGACAAATATATATAAAAAGCCGGAAGACCGGAGACAGAAGACCGAAAAGAAAGCGAAGTCGGAAGACCGATGCTTGATGCTTGATACAATTGCATGTGGTAGCTTTAACTTTGCGTTCTTTGCGTCTTTACTCGCTTCATTAAACAAATTTATTTGTGCTGGTACTCACCAATTGTTTATTTTCTGTTGTGTTCGTGAGCTCGTTTGCTTTGCAAACTCGGTTGAGCTCGCTGGCGCTCGGTTGCGTGAAAAAAACGGGCGACGGAAAAGAGCGCGAAGTCAGGAGAAATGTATGCAAGCGGTAGCTGATGTTTTCGATTTTTTTTGCCACCAAAGCACGAAAACACAAAAGAGCACTAAAAATACAATGCCACAGAAGATACACAGAAAAAGTAACAGTGGTCGTTGTATGAGTAAATGCAGGGTATTGAGGTGCGAAAAGTCAGTGCCATCCCGAAGGGATCCCTATGGGAGCGGCACGGAATGTTTGTAGCACCGAAGGAGCACAAACAGTAAAAATGCAAAAAAGTTTATCTGCTTTTTCTAACTGGTTTACGAGCCGGTTTACTTTCCGGTGTTTTGGTTGCTGTTGCTGAAATCTTTCGTGCGGCAAGCTGGCCGCAGGCTGCAGCAATGTCGGTTCCGCGGCTGCGGCGCATTTGCACAATCATATTTTTTTTTTCCAGCACATCTTTGAATGCATTCATGGTAACATCTTCGGAGCGCGAATAGCCACATCCCGGAACTGCATTGAAGGCAATCAGGTTTACTTTTACCGGAAATGATTTGCAGAAAACAGCCAGCTCCTGTGCATCGGCCTTGCTGTCGTTAAAACCCTTCAGCAATAAGTATTCAATGATGATGCGTGCATTCGTTTTTTCGTGATACTTCACCAGCGCTTTTGAAATTTCCTGCAATGGATATTTTTTATTCAGCGGAACAATCTTGTCGCGTTTGCCGTCGTTGGCCGAATGCAGTGATATGGCCAGCTGAATGCGTAATTTTTCTTCCGCCAGCTTTTGAATCATTTTCGGAATACCCACAGAAGAAAGTGTGATGCGCTGCGGAGAAAAAGCAAGCAGATCGGGATCGGTAACCATGCGCAGGGCCTGCATCACGGCTTCGTAATTCAACAGGGGTTCGCCCATTCCCATGATAACGATGTTCGATAATTTCTTTTTATATTTTTCTTCGCTAAGTTTATTTAGCAGTGCTACCTGATCGTAAATTTCATAAAATGTAAGATTGCGTTTGTATCCCATGGTGGCGGTTGCACAAAAGGTGCAGCCTACATTGCAACCCACCTGTGTGGAGATGCATGCGGTTACTCTGTCCTTCGCGGGAATCAACACGCCTTCAATGATTTCACCTTTGGGCAATGAAAAACCAAGCTTGAGTGTTTTGTCTTTGCTTTCCAGTGTGATTGCGGTTTTCAGAACGGGAAGTGTAAACAGTTCCTCCAGTTTATCGCGCAGCGCTTTAGAAAGCGAGCTCATTTCAGCGAAAGAATGTGCGTTTTTTTTCCACAGCCATTCAATCACCTGACGAATGCGGTACGCTTCAAATCCCTCTTTGGAAAGGATCTTCTGAAGTTCGTCACCGGTAATTTCTTTAATATTTTGTTTCATCATACAATGCTCTCTTTCGGATTTCGTTTAGTTCTGATGCGCTGTAAAGTCCTGTTTTAAATAGATTCAGGAATTCATCGCTTACATTTTGTTCAAAGAAAAATATATCGTCGGTATTGATAGTAACCGCCACGCCCGCGTCCATCATGCTGCGCAGCGGATGTGTGTGTAAGGATTCTGTGCGGCTCAGCACCACATTACTGGTGGGGCAGACGTGGCAGGTGATTTTATTATCGCGCAAAAATCGCAGCACATCCGAATCGGTGGCAGCTGCAATGCCGTGTTGCACGCCGTTCAGCCGAAGTTTTTCGCAGGAGGTACGAACCGATTTTGCATCACCGAATTCACCGGCATGTGCTTTTCGTTTAATACCAAGGTCTTCTGCGGTTCTGTATAGAGTTATAAAATTTTCCGCATCAAAAGAAAGTTCTTCTCCGTATAGGTCAATGCTTTTAAAAGCCCCTGTTTCCATGCAGGCCAGAATAAGGTTTTCATATTCCTTTGAATATTTCTCGCGTGTTATGCCGAGTTCAGGCATAAACAAAATTTCTTTATTGTATTTCTTTTTAGTATTCAAAATAAAAGTGCTCAAACCAGCAACTCCATTGGGATAATAGGATGAGAAAAAAGCGTCGGTGCTGGTTTCAATCAGCGTGACACCGTCAGAGATCGCTTCTTCAATCGCACTTTCCACAGCGAATTCGAAATCTTCGCGGGCAGAAAAATGAGGAAGTAAATGTTCGCGAATGTATGCATCCATGTCGCCGATGTTGCGCAAGCGATCGGGTGGTGAAGGAAAGCGAATACCATATTTTTTTTCAAAAGCAGAACGACGGTAACCGAGTCCTGCATGATTATGCAGATCAGCCTTGGCCACAATGCGCATTGCATTGCGGTTGCCTGTTTCCAGTGCTCTGTAAAAAATTTCGTCTTCCTGCATAAAAAAAATCCCGGAAGGTTTTCTTCCGGGACAAAGGTATGAGTTTTAGCGGATCACCAGTTGTCGTTCTTAACAGCGGGTGCTTTAGCCATTGTCTTTTTCATTTTGGCAATCAGATCTTTTGTATACGCATCCACTTGTGTAAGGAAGGATTCGTAGCGGGGTTGGTAGGATTGCGCTTTTTTATCGAGCCATTTTTCGATCGGAGAATAGGATTGTGCTTTCAGATTGTATTTTGTAAAAGTGTAACGATATCGGTTATCCTTGAATTCAAATTTCAGGTCATACTGAATAACACCGGCATCTGTTTTCAGGCTGGGATCTTTTTGGTTGATATCATAAATTTTAAATTTTGCAGCACCGGAAATAATACCGCTTGCCTGATCGCGAACCTTGGTCACATCCTGGGCATTTGTATAAAATGAATTCGTCCATTCGATGCAGCGTTTGTATAAATCATCTTTTGTGGTATTGGGTACCTTAACTACTTCGGTATAAGAAAACAAACCAGTAATAGAATCTATGGGTATTTTGGGTGCGGGTTCGTAGGTGACCGCGTTTTTGTTTTGAGCGAAAGTAAGCAGGCTAAAGGAAACCAGTGCAGCAGTCAAAGGAATTCTCATCAGGTTTTTCATATAGGTAAGATTTTGATTGAACAAAAGTAAAAAAAATTGCGCGATCCTCAGAGCAAATTGTTTGCCAATTTAACGCTGAATGTTTTCTTTCAGTATAGATTCCGCGAAAAGAAGGTCAAGCGGCTCGGTAATTTTAATGTTACGCGCATTTCCGGGTGTGAGCATGATGCGCATTCCTGCATCAGAAGCAACGGATGCATCATCGGTATATTGATCCCTGCGGGGATTGAGATAGGCTTTTTTGATCAGCTCTGAGCGGAAGCATTGGGGTGTTTGAACAATTCTGAAATCGCGGCGATCCACAGAATGGCTTTCTTCATTACCCAGCCGGCGGAGTGAATCCGTGGGGACGATAACCGGAATGGCAGCGCCGTATTGTTCTGCAATCTTAAATGCCTGAAAGATTGTTTCTTTATCCACGAAAGGACGAACGGCATCGTGAATACCGATCATACAGTTATCATCAGCAATTGCAAGGGCGTTTTTCACTGAATCAAAGCGTGTTTCGCCTCCGGAAACAAGTTCGTGCGGAATGGTGATCGAATGTTTGGTACAGAGATCTTCCCACAATGTTTTGTAATCGGCATGCATCGCAATAATAATGCGAATGCCGTTTTCGAAATTCTGAAAAGCTCGCAGTGTGTGATATAATACGGGTTCACCGGCAATGCAGAGAAACTGCTTAGGCAGCGCTGCATTCATGCGGCTGCCTGTTCCACCGGCGACAATAATAATGTTTTTCTTCAACAGGAATTACAGGATTAGCATGGCATCGCCGTAGGTGAAGAATTTGTATTTTTCTTTCACGGCGGTTTCATAAGCTTTCATCAGGAAGTCGTATCCGGCGAATGCCGAAACCATCATCATCAGAATCGACTGGGGAAGATGGAAGTTGGTCACCATGCTGGATGCAATGCTGAATTCGTAAGGAGGGAAGATGAACTTGTTGGTCCATCCGCTGGCGGGCTTCAGTTGCTCGGAAATAGTAACGGCCGATTCAATAGCACGCATCGAAGTGGTACCTACCGAGCAAACCTGCTTCTTTTTATCTTTTGCTTTATTAACGATGTCAACAGCAGTCTGATCCACGGAAAACTGTTCTGAATCCACTTTGTGCTTGCTGAGGTCTTCCACGTCAACATTACGGAAGTTACCCAAACCGGCATGTAGTGTGATTTCTGCAAATGTGATTCCTTTTAATTCCAGACGTTTCATCAATTCGCGGCTGAAGTGCAGGCCGGCTGTAGGTGCAGCCACGGCACCTTCGTGCTTGGCAAATACAGTCTGATAACGCTCGCGGTCTTCGGTTTCAACTTTGCGTTTGATGGTTTTTGGAAGTGGCGTTTGCCCAAGCTGGTAAACCGTTTTCTTGAACTCTTCGTAATTTCCGTCAAACAAAAAACGAATGGTACGGCCTCGGGAAGTAGTATTGTCGATAACTTCAGCAACAAGTGCATCATCGTCACCGAAATAAAGCTTATTTCCGATACGGATTTTACGTGCCGGATCCACCAGTACGTCCCACAATTTGGCATCACGGTTCAGTTCACGCAGCAGAAATACTTCGATTTTAGCACCGGTTTTTTCCTTTGTGCCATAGAGGCGGGCCGGGAAAACCTTGGTGTTGTTGATAATCATTACATCACCGTCGCTGAAGTACGAGAGAATATCCTTGAATTTTTTGTGTTCAATCTGCTTGGTTTTACGATGTAGTACCATTAGCCTTGATTCTCCACGGTTCGCAGGATGCGATGCAATCAGGTCGGAAGGTAAATGATACCGAAAGTCTGATAATTTCATATTTTAAATAACAATTGAATGATCTTTTTATACTTAAAAACGACGAAAAAAGTTACTAAACCCTTTTTTTCGGGACACAAATATACGACAGCGGGAGGGCCTTTGTAAAGGGGTAGACTCATATTTTTTGTTAAATGACTTGTTTTGCGATCGAATTCGTTCCCTAAACGGATAGTTATCTTATTGTTTAACAGGATTTAGAGTGGAAAAGAAAAAATAATAAAAAAAAGGTAAAAGCGTACCCAAATTGCCACGGTTTTATGAATTTGAGGAAAAAGCAATTGGAAAATGAATCAGGAATGTATTTGTTTTTTTTAGCGAAAGATGCTCACTAATTCTAGTTCACAATTTCACCAGTTACTATAGCGCAGCTTGAAACTGTTTCAGGAAACGGATATCATTTTCTGAGAAGAGGCGCAGGTCGCGGATCTGGAACTTTAGATTGGTGATGCGTTCGATTCCCATACCTAAAGCAAAACCTGAATAAACTTTGCTGTCGATTTTGCAATTTTCAAGAACCGCCGGGTCAACCATGCCGCAGCCCAGAATTTCCACCCAACCTGAATATTTACACATGGGGCAACCTTTGCCTTTGCAGATTGTGCAGGAAATATCCATTTCGGCGGAAGGCTCTGTGAACGGGAAAAATGAAGGACGAAGGCGGATTTCAGTGTCGGCACCAAACATCTCGCGGGCAAAGTAGAGAAGCGTTTGCTTCATGTCGGCAAAGGTGACATTTGTGTCAATATACAAAGCCTCCACTTGATGAAAGAAGCAGTGAGCGCGGGCTGAGATGGCCTCGTTCCGGTACACACGTCCCGGAGAAATGGTACGTATGGGCGGTTTTTGTGATTCCATCACACGAACCTGAACTGAGGAAGTGTGTGTTCGCAGGGCGATATCGGGATTATTGGAAATGAAGAAGGTATCCTGCATATCACGGGCAGGATGTTCTTCCGGAAAATTTAATGCAGAGAAATTATGCCAGTCGTCTTCAATCTCGGGGCCTTCCGAAACATTAAAGCCAATGCGTGTAAAAATCTGAATGATTTCATTTCTGACAATCGAAAGCGGATGCCTTGTTCCTAAAGGATAGCGGAGGGCAGGGCGGGATGCGTCGAACTCATCTACATTTTTCTTTTCGGTTTGAAATGTATCTGCAAAGCTATCAAGGACTTCCTGTACGGCGTTTTTCAGCAGATTGATTTCAGCGCCGGCTTCTTTTTTCTTTTCGTTCGGAACATTTTTCAGTTCCGCAAATAATTCAACCAGAACACCTTTGCGTCCCAGAAAGCGAATGCGGAATTCTTCCAGTTCTTCTTTGCTTTTCGGAACAAAAGATTTTACTTCCTCAGACAGTTTAACTAATGGTTCGGCCATGCAATTTCTTATTCTAATATCTTCACTGTCATCTTAATGTCGGTCTTGGGGCGGTTGT
The DNA here is from genome assembly GCA_043800975.1 of Bacteroidota bacterium. Taxonomy (GTDB): domain Bacteria; phylum Bacteroidota; class Bacteroidia; order Bacteroidales; family JAHJDW01; genus JAZDMK01. The sequence continues at coordinate 33,535 of JAZDMK010000046.1, forward strand.
ATGCATCACATTCAACGGCAGCAATTTTATCGACAATATCCAGTCCGTCAGTAACTTCACCAAAAACTGTATAGGCACCATCGAGGTGAGCGGCTCCGCCTACGGTTGTGTAAATCTTTTTCTGTTCGTCCGTAAATTTTACACCCATGCGACTTTCTATCATGGTGAGTTCGGCTTCGGTGTAAACCTTTCCCTGAACAATATAGAACTGACATCCGGAAGATGCTTTTTCGGGATTGTTATCGCGGGCGGCAGCCAGAGCGCCTTTTTTATGATAATATTTGGGGTTAAATTCGGCAGGAATTTTATAACCCACGTCACCATTACCCAGCTGGGTGCCTGAAGCTGCGCCAATCGACTGAGGATCTCCGCCCTGAATCATGAAGGACTTGATAACCCTGTGAAATAAAGTGCCATTGTAAAAACCGTTGTTGACCAGCTTGATGAAATTATCGCGGTGTTGCGGCGTTTCATTATAAAGTTTGACTGTAATGTTACCCAGATCCGTTGTGATCAGAACGCGGGTTTCGGTGGTTTGTGCCTGAGCTTTTCCCAGAAAAGCAAAGATAATAAGGCAGGCGAATGTAAAACGGATTGCTTTCATGTTTAATTCATTTTTAATAAGTGCAAAGATATTGATTTTTTCTAATGGTAAGAACAGAAGAAGAATGTCTGAGTAAACACAAGCTGAAAATTATAAGAATCGGGGAGATATTAAAATCTGTGAAAGATTATGATGATTGATAACTTTTTTTATACCTTTGCGTTGAAACCAAAAAGTAAAAAATATTTTATGAAAAAAATGGCCGGTTTTTTTGCCTTGTTTGTATTCGCTGCATTCCTCGCTGTGGCAATACAGGGTTGTTATCAGAACGACAAAGAGTACCCGGTGCTCATCACTGTTAAATACAAATCCAACGAAGTTCCTATTGAAGGAGCTGACGTGGTTATTACTAAAAAACAGGTTTTGGTTCAGTTACAAAGTAACAGTGCAGGGCAGTGCAAATATACTTTTGAGCTTCCCGCCATTTTAGAAGTACACGCCGAAATTGACACAAGTACAACTTCCGGCACACCACCGTTGACGGGTTCTACAACAATTCGTTTGGAAGAAGATAAAACGGTTGAAAAAACGGTTTACGTACAGTAAAAATTAGTATGAATTTATTGGATATTATTATCGCAGTGCCTTTGCTGTGGGGGATTTATCGTGGATTTACCAAAGGTTTAATAATTGAAATTGTCTCGGTAATTGCGTTTGTTCTGGCTGTCTGGATTGGAATCCATTTTTCGTGGATGGTGGCTGGCTGGCTGGAAGGCGCTGTTGATAAAGAGTACACGCAGATCGCTGCTTTTGCAGTTACCTTTCTTGCTGTACTGATTCTTGTTTTCTGGATCGGAAAACGTTTAGAAAAAGTAGTGAATGTTTTAAAGCTTTCGCCTTTGAATAAAGTGGGCGGAGCAGTGATAGGAGCAGCAAAAATTGCGTTTATGTTCAGCGTGCTTTTTTATTTAATCGGTCGCATGGATCCTTATCAGGCTGTGGTGAAGGACGATTATAAAAAAGGTTCTCTGCTGTATGAACCTGTGGCTTCCATTGCCCCCAAGATACTTCCGATGCTACAGGTTCAATATGAAAATACAAGGGTGAAGGCCGATTCAGCAAAAATTGAGAAAGAAGACGAAGAATAAATTCTTTATTTCTTCACCATCTTTTTTATAATCACTTTATCTGAAAATTTTATTTCGCATGAATAAACGCCCGCTGGTAAAGACGAAACGTCAAGCCTGAGCTGTTGCTTTGAAGCAGGAGCATTCAAAAACCTTTTTTGCAAAACCTGACGGCCGCTGGCATCACTTATTGCAACATCAATGTTGCCGGCTGTTTCAGCGTTCAATTCTAAATTCACAAGATCAGTAAAAGGATTGGGCCATAGCGCAACCATATTGTTTGCATCATCTGCAGTTTCAATACCTGTGATGGGTCTGGCAAGCTGAACATCAAGAATTGTTTTTTGATAATTCTGTGCAGCAACATTCGTAATAGTTTTTGTAATGTATCCGGTTGCTGAAAAGCGCAATGTCCAGTTGCCAGCGGCAATCAAACGATGATAATCGCCGTTCAGTGCATTTGAATAAATCTGCGAGCTGTCGGCATCATGACTGAGAACCTGCACAAACGCACGAAGCGGTGCGCCGGTGATGGAGTCGGTGACAATGCCGTGAATGCCGTAATTCACCTGCTCCATGTAATTCAGTAAAGATTTATAATTCCAGTTCCAGTAGTTGGGAAGTGTTGATGCAGATGGTGTTCCTGCATTCGAAATTTCGATGGTCACTTCTCTGCCGTGACAATAATAAGTAGTAAAATCCTGTCGACCGCCGTCCACTTCATACCAGGCATATCCGTTGGTGATGCCATCGTCGTATGCAGTGAAATGCGAAGCGCTGATGCTTTGCACTGTGTCGGCATATTCGTGACAGATCAACTGAAGCCAGTTGTCATCGGCGTGAAGCTGGGAATAAGTATCCCAGGGATAGTTCATCACTTCGATACCGCCGTGAAAACTTCCGGACATTACAAAATTGTGACTCCTCATGAAGGCCATCATGGCAATGGTTTCCACCTGCCATGCTTCTCCGTCAGGATGCTGACCGGCAGTGGGGTCGGGGAAGTTGCGGTTCAGATCAATGTTGTTGGCATTACCGCGAGTGGCTCCGCTGACGGTTGTGTTTCCAGCAGCATAGGTGCCGTCAGGATTGGCGTTGGGGTTAATCCATATTTCTGCATCGTTTACCAATGCACCTATGTTCGGGATAGTGCCGTAATTGGTCAACAGATAATCAATCATGCGAAGCATCAGAACATATCCGGTAATTTCATCGCCATGCATGCTGGATGTATACAGAAAATCGGGCTCATCTTCATCCACATCGGGATTGTCGGAAATTTTCAAAACCAGTAATAGCCTGCCGTCTGTAGTTGTGCCGATGGTATCGAGGTGACAGAGGCTTGGATAGTTGGTGTGGAAATCCTGCATCATGGTTACATATGCGGAATAGGTAGGATAAAAATCCCAGGCAAGAATATCTTTTGTATTCCCCGACATAATCGCGGGATACTGCATTGACGGGGGAGTCAGAAGATGAAAAGGAATTCCCAGCGTAAGAAATTCATTAAACGTTTTCTGGTTGGCATAGGCAAACACACTGTCGGCTCTGTAGTTTGCGATGGAAATAATTTTGGTCAGTTTATTGGCAGAAGCATATCCCGTTGGGAAATTGAAATAAATTTCACCTCTTGCCTTAAGCATGGCGCGGGCGTTGGAGATTTCTTTACTGTTCTGTGCGGAGGCGCCGAGCGTAAACAATACTGCCAGCAGGCCAATCGTCATTCTTCTAATCATACAAAAAAGCTTTTTTCAGTAATTTGTAATTACATGACAATGATAAGCAATTTTGGTTGCATCAAAAAAGAATATGTTACTTTTTTACAAACCTAATAGTTTGAATCGTGGAACGATCTGTAAAGAACTGAACAAAATAAATTCCTTTAGACAATACAGAAATATCCATTTTGGAAACTTCCTGATCAGCTTTTACACTGAGGTTTTCCTGATACACAACTTGGCCCAATGCATCCACAAATTTAACTGTAAGCTGTGTGTTCTTTACATTTTTAAATTCAATGAAACACACATCGGTGGCGGGATTCGGACTGACGGAAATCTGCAGTTCGTTATTGTTTTCTGCAATTCCAATCTGTGAATCCACGAAAATATAATCAGTCATTACCAGCGTATCGTTGCCGCACTGTGCGTTGTAGGCGATAAGCGTAACGGTAAACAATCCGGTAGTTGTGTATGTGTGCCAGGGATCCTGATCGGTGGAGGTTGTGCCATCACCAAAATTCCACAAAAAAGAAGTAGCGTTGGTGGAGGCATTTGTGAAAACAACATTGGCAGAAGGTAAATGAACCGTCGTGGCACTGGCGCTGAAAGCTGCATTAGCCAAAGGATTTACAGTAATGTAATTCATCAGTGTGGTTGTATCACTTCCGCCCGGACCTGTCGCAATCAGGCTCACATTATAGGTTCCCGCAGTTGCATATGTAACATACGGATTGCTCAATGTGCTATTTGCTGGTGTACCTCCGGTGAATATCCAGTTGTACGTTGTAGCGTCAGAACTTGTATTCATGAACTGAACGGAGTCGTTGGCGCAAAGGGTTGTAGGTACTGCATTGTAAGAAGCAACCGGAACTGGTGCTATCCATGTGAACTTGCAAGCGTCGAACGCAATTTTTTGTCCGGCTGTACCGGCACCATCACCAACCCTTACGTAACCAGATGAACCTGCAAGGAAGGGAAAGGTTCCCAGGGAAACCCATTCACCATAAATAGGTGCCTGATTAACAAGTACGGTTTGATTTCCGCCATTGTAATATACTTTGTATCGTGCGCTGGTGGCGCTTGCATTCGAGGTGGGAATGTATACGCTCACTTCATAATTTCCGGTAGTCTGCAAGTTTGGAGTCCATGATACATAACAGGTGTCAACGGTAGTAGAAGCACTTGTGTATGTATACCAGAAATGATCGTTGTATCCACCGGTGGACATATCGCGGTAGTAGCGCATGTGCGAGGGTGCCTGGTTATGCATGTAGAAACCGTGATTGTAGAACTTATCATCAATCAGGGTGTCGCTGTAAGCTAACTCGCTGGTTTCAGAAGATGCAGTCCATGCAACGGAATTCAGATTTGAAATACCGTTATTGTATCCGGGCCAGTCGTACCAAACGTTTTTGCCATACCAGTTCATGTACCCGTTGTTTTTATTTCCGTAAGGATCATTGAAAAGCAGGCTGTGCTGGGCGTTTGCGTAACCAATAGCGAGCGTTAGATGACCGGATGCAGTTATCGTACTACAGATAGAAAATGGATAACTGCTATTGATTTCGGTTTGCACATTTGCAAACGTTGTCGTGGATGAATGAACAGATGCAATATCATGGTTGATGAAATATTCATCCATGTATGAGCTGGGTGAGCCGAGGCCCCACATATAGCCATAACCGCCGTATGCAGGATTGCTTGCGTAATCATCAGCAGAGGTGTTGTAATAAATTTCATTGTAACGATAATAGTCAGCAACGTAGGCTCCATAGTGGCTGGTGTGTGTGGAAGGCGAACTACAGGAAATGTCCCAGTGCGGCATGCGGTTGTAATAACCGAGTACCATCGCAGCTGTGGTGGGTGCGCAGCTCCAGTATCCGCTGTGCCAGTTGGGCGTATCGTATACCTGATGAACATAAGGCACATCGCCGTTAACCACAGTAGAATCGATTGCTGCCAGTTGTGTGGCATTATCTGCAAAGGAAGCGGCAGTAAATAATGCGGCATCCGATTTCGCAACAACGGTGTTTTTTTGAAGGGAGGATATATCTGAATTTACAGACGCGGAAATAATCTGGCGTTGATCATAAGTGCTGAAAATAATTCCGGATGCTTTGCCGGGAGCGGGATACATTTCATGAACATTGGGTGTGTTTGTCAATTGTTTTGTGCTGCTGCCGTCGTATTTTGAAACAAATATTTCCGAACCTTTGAATTCAAAATTTTCAGAAGATGTAACATCGTAATAAATAAATTGAGAATCGTCAGACCAGGATGCATGGGCGCCTGCGGGCAGTGTGTAGGTTGTGCTTGTTGTTTTATCCCACACTTTCAAAGTTCCGGATAATGATGAATACGCAAGTTTATTTCCATCGGGTGACCATTGGGGAAGCATGTATCCGCCGATGTTATCGGTGATTTGTGTGATTTGAGAAGTGATGAGATCGATGACAAATAACTGATCATTGTCGTTGTTGAAAGCGACGAAATTTCCGTCGGGAGAGACGGGTGCGATGTTGGCGTATGTGCCGAGATTGTACGTGTTTGTATTGATCCCGTCGGTAACGATCAGATCATTTCCTTTTGTATAGGCTGTTTTCCCGTTGCTGCTGAAGCTGACCTGTCCGCAAAGCTTTACTGGGAGAGCCAGTTCGGTGGTGGTCATGCTTTGCAGATCGATGATGGCGGGTTGTTGTGTGCCATCTTTGTTAATCTTTTTAAAACCGATTTTCGACTGATCGGATGATACGGTATAATATTGTCCGCAGCCGCGGGAGCTTGCCAACACGGTTGTTTCACCATTCTGTTGCAAATAAATTTTAGAGGCTGCATTGTCGGAAAACACAATTCCTTTGGTGGTTGAACGTGGCTGAACGTAATAGCCGTCGGTTTCGGCCTGATAGGCGTTGGTGGAGGTTTGGGAGAAAACCTGAACCGAGGAAAGGAGGATTGTAAGACTAATAAAAGCCTTGATAATATTAGTTGTTTTCATCTGTTTGGAATAATGAGCATGTAAAATTACAGATAAAAGATATAGGGAAGTGTTCAATATGATGTTAAACATGGTGAGGGGTGATGTCATTTAATAAAGAGGAATTGAGTTAGAATGGTTCAGAAAGATGTGTTTAATGGTAAATTTAATAATGGCGCCCGCCTCCGCCGCAGCGGAAGCGCCGGGCTGTCCGCTCAAAGTCCTCAGCCAATTCCTTCAAAGCCGAAGAGAAAATAAATCGTAAATTGTCAATCGAAAATCGAAAATAATTTTGCCTCCGGGCTTTCCGCTTCCATCCCATGGCGCATTATTAATCCTAGTAGGCCGATATTAAGTAAAAAAAAGATGCGCATTCAAGCATGTGAGAACAGAAAACAAGTTGCGTTTGCAGGTAGGCTTGGGCTAAGAAAAAAGTGTTTGACGAACGAAGTGAGGAGTTTTTTTTCGGGGCAGAACGCAACGTAGTTTTCTCGAACAGGCTTGACAGCGCTAGAGTTTCTTTGCACACTTTCTTTGGGCAATGCAAAGAAAGTGTGACGCCCGCGCCGCCGGGCCCGGCGCGGAACGGATCGTGTGTAAGCTCAAGTAAAATCTTTAAAGAAAAGTTGGAAATTAGCGCGACGATTGGGCCGTCGCGCAACATAGCCAGTGCGTCGGCTCATCCCATTTCTAAAAAATTGTTAAAAATTAATTTCCTCATACAATATTTTATTTCCCCTTTACGTTAATATAAAAAATTACCAAGCCTATGTAGCACCCGATCCCTTACCCATTCACTAGTTAGTCGAAGCTGATTCATTAATATTAACCTAAAAACGGAGGTCAAAATGAACTCTAAACAGGAAAATAAACTGACAATGTACAAAGGATTCATTGCAGTTTTGGAAAAGTTCTCCGGCTTTATTTCAGGTGTACCCTCACTCTGGGCAAGCTATCAGAACTTCAAAACAAAAGTGTCTGACATCGAACAGACAACACAGAAACAAATCGGTAAAATAACAGGGATCACCGATAGCAAGCACCACGCTCAGGAAAAACTGGCCGCCCATGCTGCTGTTGTGGCTAACGTCCTCATGGCCTATGCCAGTCGTGTCGGTGATGATGAACTTAAAGCTTATGTCGATTATTCCGATTGGGAAATTCTGAAACTCCGCGACGAGCTTGTGGCCGAAGTCTGCGAAAACATTTACCAGCGCGCCCTCGATCACGCACCCGACATTGCATCTGGTGGTATTTCATCAGTCGAAATCCAGCTCCTGCGCGATCTCATCGACACATGGGAAACCCGCGTCGA
>JAZDMK010000069.1:0-4865 GCA_043800975.1 Bacteroidota bacterium
CACTAGTATTTATTGCCACGCTCACACCGACAGCTGACACTGAAGATGCAACAAATGTGGTTACTGTTGGCACAGGCTGGACTGATCCAGCTGGAAATGCTCCTGCTGGCACGACAAATTCAGCTAACTATACAATTGACAATATTCTTCCAACACTAAGTGCAGTTCACATTGTATCCAATAATTCAGATACGGCTAAAGCCAAAAACGGCGATAAGATTACTTTAACCTTCACTGCTTCAGAGAGCTTAACCGCCACTCCGGTGGTTACGATTCTAGGTCATGCAGTAACAGTTACAAATCCGAGCGGATTAAATTATTCGGCTGAATATACGGTAGTCGGTACAGACACGAATGGGGTGGCACCTTTCACCATTAACTTTACTGACGTAGCTGGTAATGCTGGGACGCAGGTTACGGTAACCAGCGACGCCAGCAGTGTTACTGTAGATAGAACCGCGCCAAGCGGATATACAGTAACTATTGATCAAGCGCAAATTACCACTGCTAACCAATCAGCTATTTCCTTTACTTTCGCCGGTGCTGAAACAGACACCACTTACCATTACTCAATTGATGATACTAATGGAGCGACAGCCGCAATAACCGGAACTGGAACCGTAAGTTCACCCACGATGCAAGTAACACCAATAAATGTTTCTTCTTTAAGCGACGGCACACTAACCTTAACTGTTTATTTAGTTGACGCGACCGGAAATCAGGGCGCCAATGCCACTCATACAAGAACAAAAGACACAACCGCGCCAACTTTCACAATTAATAGCGGAACTGACACTCCGGGGCCGGTAAAGAATGATGTAATAAATGTAACTGTGGCTGACGCAAATACAGTCGATGTTAGACAGTATGGCTATAGCGCTGACGCGACTTGCAATGGATCTGATACTTGGGGCACTCCATTTACTAGCGGCGTGGATTTTACGGTTACTGGCGACCACACTAATTATCTTTGTGTAAAAGCAACAGATAATTTCAACAACACGGCATATCAAACAGTTGGTCAGCTGAATACCGACAATACTATTCCAGCCTTAGTTCTTGGCAGTTTGTTTACTAATCAGACCCTAACTGGTGGTTTGGTTTACTCAATCAATTGGACAGCCAGCGACTTAAACTTTAGTACAACGCCAATGATGCTGGAATATTCAATTGATGGTGGCGGTACCTGGAACACAATTGTTGCCAGCACTGAAGACGATGGAGTTTATGCTTGGTCTGTACCTACCTCAATTAACAGTTCATCGGCTAAAATAAAAATTACAGCAACAGATACGGCTACAAACAGTTCATCGGTTGAAAGTAGTACATTCACCATCGCTTATTCTTCAACAGCCGACATAACACCTCCAGTTATAACCTTAAACAGTCCTAATGGCGCGGAGAGTTGGGCAGGGGGTTCTTCACATGTCATTACTTGGACGGCAACAGACAATGTCACACCAGCTGGTAGCATTGGTATTAAACTGGAATATTCTACAAACGGTAGTGGTTCATGGACGACAATCATATCAAGCACTGATAATGACGGAGCATATTTATGGACTGTTCCAAACAGCGCATCAACTAATGTATTGGTAAAAGTTACAGCAACTGACGCAACAACTAATGCGGGTTCGGATTTGAGCAATGCAGTGTTCACCATTACTGCGCAACCGTCAGCAAGTATTTGTGATGATGTGGGCGATGGAAATTGGACATGTGATATTACTTTGAGTACAGGTTGGAATTTAATTTCCTTGCCGGTGATTGTGAGTAATACTGCAATCGCTAATGTATTAAGCGACGTAAGCAATATTAACAATGTTAATACCGTGCAATATTGGGACACGGTATCAAATGGATGGAAATATTACATTCCTGGCGCTGGCGGTAATACATTGGATACCATACGAGATGGAAATGGTTACTGGATATTCATGAACAGTTCTGATTCTCTAGCCGTTACCGGAACCAAAACCCCAGCCGCTCCTGATCACGCTCCGACTTACAGCGTTGCATCAGGTTGGAACTTAGTCGGCTTTAAGTCAACAATTTCCCAGATAACATCAACCTACTTGTCAAACCTATCAACTCTTAGTTATACTCTGTTGAATGCTAGCAATGAGAATAAAAACAGTGGCAATATGGATTCTGGTAAAGGATATTGGCTTTGGGCAAGTGGTGTGGGTAGTATCATCACATCCAGCGAGACTGAATAACTTATAAGGAAATAACAAGAAAGATATGAAAAAAATTCTAATTTCTATTGTTTTGGTTACATTAATTCTACCTGCAGTAGCCCTGGGTCAGGATGCTCCGCCGTCTCTGCCGTTGCTCATCTATGGTGATGTCACGTTGTATGATAGCCCGGCACCAATTGGCACGATTGTCTCAATTGAAAAAGATAGTACAGAAATTACTAGAATTGTTTTAACTACGGCTGGAAAATATTCTACCCAAATTCCATCTAGCTATTCTGGCTCTCTCTTGTCTTACAAGGTTGATGGTACATTGGTTACACAAAAAATTGCCGCCAATCCAATGACAACCGGCAGTGACAGAATTAATCTGACCTTCGGCTCGGCGCCAAGCGGAGGAGGCGGAGGTGGCGGTGGTGGTGCAAGTTTAAGTTCTGCTAAAGCGATTTCTAGTTTTACTTTTTCAAGTCCCATATCCACTGGCGTGATTAATGAAACAAATCATACTGTCACTTTGTCAGTTTCAGGAACAACTGATGTTACGGCATTAGTTCCAACTATTATAATTTCTGCCAGCGCTTCTGTTAGTCCAAATAGTGGTATTGCTCAAAACTTTACAAATCCAGTAAGTTATACAGTGACTGCCCAAGATGGCACTACTCAAATATATGTTGTGACGGTTGGTAAAGTTTTAGGTACTGTGACACCTCATAGCAACGGCACCTTGATTGTGGATAATGGCACAGTTTATCTTATAACAAACGGTCAGAGACGGGGATTCCGCGATACAGCAGAGTATCTGTCCTATGGGTTTGATTTTGCATCAGTTCAGGCTGCTAATAGTGGTGACGCTGCATTGCCCGCAGGCGCGATTTTAAAGGCTATGGATGGCACATTGGCACTGGATACGTCTGATGGCAGAACAGTGTATGTAATCGGCAATAATGGCACTAAGCGGGGATTTGTTTCAGAAGCAGTGTTTTTAGAGCTTGGTTATAAATTCAGCCAGGCTGTGCAAATAAACCTCGCTGATTACACTGTTGGCGATCCAATTACATCAGCAAGCGTTGCTCACCCAGACGGAACATTAGTGATTTCAGGCCAAACCATTTGGTGGATCAATAATGGTCAGCGCCATGGATTTACTTCAATGGAAGTGTTCAATTCCTATGGCTGGACAATTGGGAAAGTGCTTAACGCAAACAGCGCTGATATGGCTTTGCCAGAAGGATCAGTATTGCAACCGCGTTCCGAAGCCTTAGCTCAAGGGACTTGGTTGCTCTAATCTTAAATAATTACTAATTTAAAAATCCGCCCGAAATTCCGAGCGGATTTTTAGAATTCCTCCTCTTAGTTGAGCTTTTTCGATAAATTTGTAATATTTGATAATTTGAAGTATAATTATCAACAAGAGGATTTACCTCTTTTTTAATGAAAAACTGGTTTGTAAAAGACCTTCAATAAACTTGAAATTTAACCATAAAACATATGTTGAAAAGAAAAGGCTTGTATATTAAATTTTTGTTAATTTTGGCATTATTTGCCGCGGTAGTTTACATAGACCATCCAAAAGGCAGTAAAATCAGTTTAAAACCGATTAAAATCAATTTTGAGACGCCTTTAAAACTTAAATTAGGCTTGGACTTGCAAGGCGGTACCCATCTTGTTTATGAGGGTAATCTTAAAGATATTCCTGCTGAAGCCAAGAATGATGCCATGGCCTCTGTCCGTGATGTAATTGAAAGAAGAGTTAACGCTTTTGGCGTTTCTGAACCTTTAGTGCAGGTGTCTGGCGAGAATCGGATTATTGTAGAACTCCCGGGTGTTAAAGATATAAACGAGGCCATAAAATTAATTGGTCAAACACCTTTTTTGGAATTTCGGGAAGAAAATCCCAATCCGCCCACTGCGACTCCGGATGCGCAAGGGCAAGTATCTTTGAGCACAGATCAAATGTTTTTACCCACTAATTTAACGGGTAAAGAATTTAAACGAGCCGCATTGGAATTTGATCAAAACACAAATGTTCCGCAAATCGCTTTGCAGTTTGACGCGGAAGGCACAAAAAAGTTTGCAGATATTACCAGCCGTAATGTCGGCAAACGCGTGGCAATTTTTTTAGATGGTCAAGTGCTTTCGGCTCCAACTGTGCAGACTGCCATTACTGATGGCCGAGCGGTTATTACCGGACAATTTACAGTGCAGGAAGCCAAAGAACTTGTTACTCGGCTTAATTCAGGCGCTCTGCCAGTGCCGATATCTCTTATTCAGCAAGAAAATGTTGGCGCAACTTTAGGTCTAATTTCAGTTCGTAAAAGCGTTGCCGCAGGAATTATCGGGTTTTTAATCATCGCGTTGTTTATGATAATCTATTATCGTCTGCCGGGGTTGCTCGCGGTAATCGCCTTAACAATTTATACATTTTTAGCTCTGGCGGTTTTTAAAATTTTTGGCATTACTTTATCACTCGCCGGGATTGCCGGTTTTATATTATCCATTGGTATGGCTGTTGACGCGAACATTCTTATTTTTGAGCGCATGAAAGAGGAACTGCGGCGCGGAAAAAATATGGACCTGGCGGTGGAAGATGGTTTTAATCGGGCCTGGCTTTCGGTTCGGGATTCAAATTTTTCCAGTTTAATCACAACTTTTATTCTGGCATATTTT